>JAPLFI010000443.1:405-3403 GCA_026390755.1 Ignavibacteriota bacterium | reverse complement strand
GAATCGGTTGTGAGAAACAAGTGCTCACCAAAAGCAGAAGGACGATTGTAAAGTAAATTCTTTTCATGATGTTAATTCTTTTAAATTTGTATATAGTTTGCTTTTAATTTATAAGCAAAATACAAAGATAAAATGACGAGAGATAATCATATTCAGTAAACCTCCTTAAAAAACCAGTGAATCAGTGATTTGTATAAGCATAAATTCTTCTATGAGATATAAAATATTCGGGACAATAGACAGGATATCGATATTATATTTTCTTTAATTCTTTTATTCCCCAGGGAATGTATGCAATGCACATCAAAGCAGATCCAACTGAACTTATAAATTCAATGTCAGGATTCAGTAAAAGTATCAGTCCTGCAATAATCAAAATCCCCTGCCATCTTTGAATTACATTTTCCTTCATCAGGCCTATAACCTGCATAATCCCTCCTATAACCAGTGCAAATAACAGCCATACAATAAAGAGGAATCCTTCTTTAGAAACGATTACACTTAAGAAAGGAATGAAAACAGTAAACTGGTCGTCGGGTAGTGTATCAAATGCGGACATAGTTAAACATAAGGCACCTTTATCAACTGCTAAAATAAATGCACCGAATACACCTATTACACAACCCCAGAATCCTAATGCCTTCCCCTTTCCTTGCAACAAATTCATCACACCAATAAAGTAAACAATAATTACAGGAACGGAGAACGTAACTATAAGATGTCCGATGTGGTACATAGGATTATTATGAAACCTGTTAACCAGTTGCTCAACTGTCTGCAACGGTTCCATTTCTAATAAATTTGGATGTGTTACAAAACCAATAAAGAGCATCAAAGGATACACAATTAATGATAATGCAAAACTTGTCTTTTTAATGATTTCGATATTCATTGTTATAATTGTTTTATTGTTAATATTCTTAGACTCACTTAAAAATTCCTTGTTATTTTTGCAATAATGCTGTTTGCTCCGTCCTGTTGTATTTCTAAACTGTTAATAATATTATTTGTTTTAGTAAAGGTTACCTTAATATTTAATTGCTCACAATAAAAATTATCATCACTCTCGGCTATTAAATAAACAGGGGGCTGTGATTGCATTTTTAAAGATAATTTACCGCCGGCTTTCTTGATGAGTATTTCACAATTTCCATCAAAAATATATTTGCCTGTATAAGTATTTAATAGATTATCACTTATATTATGTTTTATATTTTCCCGCATAAAACGATCAGGCCAGTTGTATTCCAATGCTATTGATCGGATTACCTCATACATCAATTCATAATCATTACTGGAATTAATCATAACTACGGCTCCCTTGCCTGAATTTTTATATCCAAAGAATAGAGATTGAAAACCGTCATTCCCGCCGGCATGTGTAAATAATAAAGAGTCCCCTCTGGCATTCTGATAAAACCAAAACCCGAGACCGATGCCTGTAGCATCTGTGTTTTGCTGAGTAAGCATCTCTTTCGCACTTTTGTAACTTATAAAATCTGATTTACCCTGTAAACCTTTTTGTGTTTCTATTATTATTTTCGCTAAATCTAAGGGATTAGTCCGGAGACCCGCCGCTGCCATTTCAGGGTGAATATCAAATCCTCCATTTATTGGTTGATAGTCCAAAATATAACCCGTAGCATTTAATTGATTTTTTGAATTTAATTTAGTCTGCTCAAAAGTGCTCGTTTTAAGATTCAATGGGGATAATACTAAACTATCCATGACACTATAAAACGGCAGATTAAATTTATCTTCTAAGATTAACTGTGCAACTATAAAGCCGCCTCCTGAATATCTTGCACGGGTCCCCGGAAAGATATTTACTTTTACCGGTAAAGAATTAGCAGGATATTCTCCATTCAATATTTGTACGGTTGTAGGTATTGAATCGTGTATTGAATAACCGCTAAATCCACTTATAGTCATTCCGGCAGTATGACTTAAAATCTGCCTGATTGTAACTTTAGGCTGCCATCCATTATTCGAAGGGATTTTCCAGGATTTCAAATATGAATTTACATCAGCATCTAAATCAATTTCATTCTTTTCCTTTAACTTCATAAAAGCTATTGCAGTTAATACCTTACTGATTGATGCTGCCTGGAAAAGTGTGTTTTGAGTAACAGGTTCTTTTGTACTTACATCTTTATAACCAAAACCCCGTGCCCATTTTATTTCTCCATTATCAATTACAGCAATACTTATTCCCGGTATTTTATAATTAGCCAGCCTTTCTTCTAAGGTGGCGTTTTTATAAGTATTCCCAAACTGGTCTCCAACTTTCAGATTTTCTGTAATCCTTTTTATTTGGCTTTCGATTTCTGGAAAATATTGAGGATTTCCATTTTCTATGATTTGTGATCTACAATCAATCACAAACATTAACATTAAAATATAAATAATTGCTTTCATATTGATATTGTTTAAGCTGACTTTTCTTATGTATTTTCTGTTGCCCTGACCTGATTTAGTCACCGGTGGTTTCCAAATCCATTTTAATTAATTTGTTTAGCATATCAGAACAGATATCACCTGTAGCGGAAAAATCACGTGAATTAGTTACCACAACGTATGCTCTGTTTATCTTTGGCGCAACTAATACTGTGGAATACCAGATTCCGTTACTGCCATTATGAGTAAGAACTTTCCCCTTAGCCCATTCAAGATTTTCTATTATACCCCAGCCTCCTGCGTAAAAACCAACAGGTTCGGTCAGTTTACTCAAATATTCACTATCCAGAATAGGGTTTTTCACTGTTAATTGAAGAGAAAGAAATTTAGCCCAGTCTTCAATAGAGCAATGTATCTCACCGGCCGGTCCGATTGCTTCTGCATCGTAGGATTTACTTGGTTCCCATTTTTCTGCCGATTTATTATGTCCCCACGGCTGTCCTAATGATTTGCCCGTATCCGGCTCGCCAAATCCTGCAGAGGACATGTCAAGCGGATCAAATAATCGTTGTCTCATTAAGGATTCCCAGCTTAGTCCGGT
>JAPLFI010000443.1:0-374 GCA_026390755.1 Ignavibacteriota bacterium | reverse complement strand
TGAATTCCCCCGGTTTTATTGCAGATGGAGTGCTAAGATTGTCTTTCAGAATTGCCAACCGCCTCGCTTTAATCTCAAGTTGATTGTGAGCATCCCAGTCTGCAGGATTTGCCGGTATTCCAGCACGATGTGTAAGCAGCTGCCAGAGTGTGATACTAAGATAATCGTGATGGATAATTCCCTTAATGTCCGGGATTGCTTCAATTAATTTCATATCCCAGCTCAGTTTTCCTTCTGCCACAAGCGTTGCAAGCATAGTGCTTGTCATCGCTTTTGTACACGAACCAAGATATAACAGATCATTGCAGGTTATATGTACATCAGAACCAACTTTCGGTACTCCTGCTGAACCTATGGCTGTTACGCCTTCGCCT
>JAPLFI010000487.1 GCA_026390755.1 Ignavibacteriota bacterium | reverse complement strand
ACATCCGTTAACCTTTCAAACAGCGGGGTAATTTCATTCAATCCGGCTATCGCAGTATCCGGTCAGGATGTTCACGTTGCATGGTATGGAAGCGGTGACGGTAATTATGAAGAATATTATACCCGCTCTACAGACGGAGGCATCACCTGGGTACCGAAAGTCAGACTTACCTATGACGTATCCGGCTCTGCTCACTGTTCTATTGCCGCATCAGGATTGAATGTTCACCTTGTATGGTATGACCGCCGTGACGGGAATGCCGAGATTTATTACAAACGTTCTATTGACGGTGGTGTTAACTGGTCTGTGGATATACGCCTGAGTAATACCGTAGGTATATCTTTTATGCCGGCCGTAGCAGTATCCGGCTCTGTTGTTCACGTTGCCTGGTATGATTCCACTGCCGGAAACTGGGAGATTTATTACAAGCGCTCTACAAACGGAGGAATAAACTGGGGCGCGGATACACGCCTTACAAATAATTCAAAAGACTCAAAATACCCCACTTTAGCTGTCTCGGGTTCAATTGTGCATATTCTATGGGCTGATAATCGTAATAAATCAGATAATATATACTATAAGCGTTCTGTAAATGGAGGTACGAGCTGGGGCGCAGATACGAAGCTGACTTCGAAAAACAATTATATAGATTCATATCCATCTGTAGCGGTAAACGGCTCTATATTGCATCTTGTATATTACGGTTATCATTCGAATAGCTATGGTATATTCTACAAAACATCGGTAAATGCCGGTGTAACATGGGGAGGTGACGTGCAACTGGAGAATAATCCTTCTGCTTCAGGCGTTCCCTCTGTCGCCGTTTCGGGTTCATCGGCGCATGTTCTATTCCGTGACTGGCGTGATGGAAATTGCGAAATTTACTATAAAAGGTTTAAAAGCTCCGCCGCCGGTCCTGAAGGCTTTACAAACAATGATCCTGAAACTCCAAAAACATATTCTATGAGCCAGAATTATCCGAATCCGTTCAACCCTGTAACAAAAATTAGTTTCAATGTACCGAAACAGGCTTTAGTATCTCTTAAGATATTTGACCCGCTCGGACGTGAAGTGAGCACACTTGTTGATGCCATTAAAGAACCGGGCAGTTATTCCGTAGATTTCAACGGCGCGGAACTCACAAGCGGTGTGTATTTCTACCGCCTGCAATCCGCCGAGTTTACCGACATAAAACGCATGACCCTGATTAAATAGTAACGTTGTTCTTATTTTTTAATCGCGCCTTTGTATTTTGAGCGTTAAGAATTTATGACTAAGGCGTTAAAAGAAAGCAACTGTCTGAGTGCCGTTCTTGCACGAGTTTTGCTTTCTTAGCCTTACGGAATAAATTCAGCTCAAAATACAAAGGCGCTTGATTTTTCTTTGGTTACTTTCTTTTTATCAAGAAAAAGAAAGTAACGATAACACCAGTATCATCAGGCAAAAGAAAGCAACGACAAAATAAAGAATACATATATAAATTGACAATAATTTATTACATTAAATCATCTGTCTCTCAAAATATAACATTATGATGAAAACAAATATCATCAGAAATATTTTATTGTTTATATTCTGCGGCATTTCTATATCCGTAAATTCCCAGACATTTCCTTATTACCATTATACCACCAGGGAAGGTCTCGCGTACAACCTCGTTTATTATGCCCTTCAGGATAAATCCGGATATATCTGGTTCGCCACTTACGGCGGTCTAAGCAGGTTCGACGGAAATACATTCCGGAACTATTCTATGGCGGATGGTTTAAGATACAATAATATCGTTCGTATAGCCGAAGCCTCCGACAGTACACTGTATTTCACAAATTACAGGGAAGGTTTTAATGTTTATAAAAACGGAATAATATCAAATTACGAGGTTACACCCCAAAACCCCGTTGGAATTTCAACTACTTTTATTAAAAACGATACGATATATTTTATTCATAATAACTGGGAGCAGGTTTCCTATATATATAAAAATAAAATCCATACATACGATTCATTATTCGCGGGTGAGTATGGTATCAATGATATATATCCCTATAAGCACCGCGATTCTTCCTGTACAACATTACTTGTTAGCAACAATAAGGGATTGTTCGCAGTGAATACCTGCACCGGTGCCATAACAAAATTCTTAAAATCAGGTAATTTTCCGAATTCTTGCATTAAAGAAGACAAAGATAATAATATCTGGCTTGGTTTCAGCGGTAAAATATACAGGGTTCGTGATTATAACGCCGAACTTGTGTTAACCCTTGATGAAAAAATCAAAGGTGACATACGCGAAATGCTTATAGACAGCCGCGGATACGTCTGGTTTCATCCTAAGGAAAAAGGATTATTCATACTCAAAAACGGCAGTATAACAGATATTGGGGCTAAGCTTTCGTTCGGCACCACGGAAATAAATCAAATATACGAAGATAAAGAAGGTAATGTCTGGGTCACAACATCAGGCAAAGGCATTTATTGTTTTTATAATATTTTTATGTCTAATTATTTTGAAGGCGACGGTCTCTTTCATGATAATATATATTCCCTGCTTGTAAATGATAGTGGCGTGAAATTTATCGGCACTTATGGCGGATTGAACATAATGGAAAACAATAAATTTGAAAGAGTCATAACCGGAAAAGAGTTTCATACTACAACATGGATTACCGATATCCAAGCCGGACGTTACGGCAATTACCTGATATCCGGTATGTATAAGTCATCCGGTTTCAGCGGCAGTTATTTTAATAAAAACATGTTTTTTTTCCCAACCAATGTTACGCCTTGCCAGTATGACTCCGCCACCTTTATCAGCATTGATGCCAATAGTAAAATGGAAATATTTATGTCCCGGTATAATATTAAACACCTGTCTGCTCAGGCAGAGGGCAATTTAATTAAATATGACGAAAAACAGGTTCTCAAAGAATTTAATTCTTCTCCCGCTTCTCCTATTGGAATCTCCACAATCGAAAGAGCGGGCGACGGCGCCTTGTGGGTGGGCACGAGCAAGGGACTCTGCAAAATTAAAGGAAACGAAGAAACCTATTATAAAAACGACTCTGTTCTTAACTCGGGCATCAGAGCAATAAAAATAACTCCCTCTGGACTTATTCTCATAGCCGGAAAAAAAGGAATATCCGTTATTTCCCAAACCCCTGAAAAAGTCACATCGCTTGAACGAACTGATAAATTTGATTTCAGCAAATCCGCATCCATAGATATTGATAGCGATAGAAATATCTGGATCGGGAATCCTAAAGGTTTATTTCGCATTAATTATGATTCTCTTCTGAACGGAAAGTATAATAACATACTTTATTTCAACGATAAAACAGCTTTGCCCTCATACAACGTTCAGGCTGTTTCTTACGATAAGGTAAACAACGAACTATGGGTCGGCACAGAATACGGCTTGTCAAAAATGGAACTGAACAGCCTTGATAAATATCTGAACCCTCCGCCGAAAGTATTGATAGAAAATATTATTTTAAGCGATACAACGCTGGAAAATCCGGCAGGGACCGATAATATCGTTTTCAAACCGTCTCAGAACAATCTTCGTGTGCATTACACTTCATTTAATTACAGCTCGCCTAAAAGCATAAAATATGAACATAAGTTCGAGGGCAGTAATACATGGAGCGAAACTCAGTATTCTGATGCTGAATTTTTCTCCCTCCCTCCCGGCAAATATAATCTGCTCCTGCGCGCCGTAAACATTAATAATCTTAAGGGCGAAATCACAAGTCTGAAGTTCGAAATCCTCTCTCCGTTCTGGAAGACACTCTGGTTTTATTTTATTCTGATAGTAATATTTCTTGCTGTAATATATCTCGTTTTCCAGAAAAGGATAAGGCTCATAAAATCAAAAGCAGACGAGAAGATAAAAACACAGAACAGCATATCCGAGCTCAAGCATCAGGCGCTCTCCGCCTCTATGAATCCGCATTTCATATTCAATACGCTTAATTCCATACAGGCGTATATGAACACGCATACTATTGAGGAGTCTAACGAATACCTCGTTAATTTTTCAAGGCTGATACGCCTTAACCTTGACCTTGCGGGACAAACCTTTATTCCGCTTGAGACGGAAATCCAGAGGCTCGAGCTGTACCTGTCGTACGAGAAAATCCGTTTTGAGGACAGGCTGAACTACGAAATTAAAATAGCGGATAATATTGACCGTAAGTCTTTGCAAATACCCAATATGATACTTCAGCCCTTCGTCGAGAATTCCATCTGGCACGGCATATTGCATAAAGAAGAGCCGGGTAATATTTCAATCAATATATCTAAGGAGAATTTATTAATATCCCAGAACAACGTTCCCGCTATAACCATAGATATACTTGATGACGGCGTAGGACTGGATGCGATAAAAACCGTAAAGCCCTCGCATACTTCAAAGGGAATTTCTCTTATAAAAGAAAGGCTCCGCCTCCTTGCAGGAAGCGCGCCTGATTTCGAGTACATTAAGATCCGTAACCGTGAAAAAGGTCTGCCGGGAGTGTCGGTTTCCATAACCCTCTTCCCGAACCAGTATATTATCTCCGCATAATTGTTCTAAAGTTTTAATTCGGGAAAATTCGTACCATTTTGTGTCAAAGCTTTTTGTTTTTTATTCTAAATATTACATAAATCCAACCCAATAATGACGCGAAAACTGAATAAATCCAACCCAATAGAGAATTTAACCATTTATAAACCAATTTCAGCATTTTTTATGTGATTTTTGACTTATCTGTGATTTCAAATATATTTTATCTGCTATCTTAAAATCTTTTCTTCTTTCACGCCTTTGACCGGCTCTTTTACGCTGACGATTTTTATTACTATGAATCTTGTATTAATATTTATTGTTAAGTATTTTTACATAGCGAATAATACAATGTTATCCAAAAACCACATATTATCTTTTCTTGTTGCGAATAAAAATTATCTTCTGGCAAACTTTAATGTCTCTAAAATTGGTATTTTCGGCTCTTATGCAACCGGAAAACAGAACGAAAAAAGCGATCTTGACCTTATCGTGGAGTTTCTTGACGGAACGGAAAATTTATATGAGATAAAGCAAAAATTAAGAGATTATATCGGAACTAACCTTAATATTAAGGTTGATATATGCAGGGAAAAATTTATCAAGAATATTTTTAAAGATAAAATAATTAACAATGCCGAGTATATCTGATAAAGATAAGGATAATCTGTTAAATATTATTGATTCAATTGAAAAAATCCGTTCTTACGTGAAGGATATTACTTCTTATGAAAAGTTCAGCATTGATGTAAAAACAATCGATGCTGTATTGATGAATTTTGTAGTTATCGGCGAATCCGTTTCAAAATTGTCTGAGTGCTGTTTTTGCACGAGTTTTGCTTTCGTAGCCTTACGGAATCGAGTTTTGCTTTCGTAGCCTTACGGAATAAATTTAGCTCAAAATACAACAGCGCATACCTTTTCCCTGCCTGCTGCACCTCTGCCTGAGCGGACAGGTGTCTGCAACAGGCAGAGGCAGGTTTGGTTACTTTCTTTTTGCGAAAAAAAGAAAGTAACATATTCCCTCACTCAGAACGCCTGCTTACTCATTCAAAACGTCCATTCGCTCATTACTTCTTGCGCTAAGCAATTAATATCCTTAAATTTGTAATAAAGATGTTTATTTAACAAACATTTGAACGAATAAAAATATAAACACTTATGAAAACACGTAAACCGGGAATGATTGTCAGGAAATCAGAACAGAGGTTAAAGGGTATGAGGAAAGTGGATTCTAAATATAACAGCCTGATAGACTACGGCGGATTCGATTTCAAACTTTCGGTCCTTGATTTCAAAAACCAGATAACTCTGTGCAAACAGCTTAACGGATCTTATAATGACACGCTTAAACTTGCCGACATTAAAGCACTGTCCTTGAAACAGGAAGAGCAAAAGCTTTCTGATATGTATGCACGTGTTCTTTCCGGTTGTGTAAGTAAGTTCGGAAGCGATGCGCCTGAATTAACTCTTCTCGGCGGCACACGGAAATCCGAAAGGAAAAAATCCGTAAGAAAGAATAAATTAAAATAATGTTTTTTAATCCCGTAGGGATTACCTGTTAATAGAATAGAAAGAAAAATTTAAAAACCAATAAAATGAAAAACATACTTACAGTTCTACTCGCAGTTCTTGCTTTTTTGATTGTTAACATTACATTTAATGTTAACAACTCCTATGCCCAGTGGCAGTCGGATGTCCGCCTGACAAATGATACCTATAGCTCATGGACTTCTTACAATGCTGCATGGTGTATCGCTTCAAATGGAAATGTTGTCCATGCCGTATGGTATGATAATCGTGATGGTAATGATGAAATATATTATAAGCGCTCTGCGGACGGCGGTACAAACTGGGGATCCGATACACGCCTGACCTACGATGTTTCTGCTTCGCAGCATCCTTCCGTCGCTGTATCCGGACTTCTTGTACACGTCGTTTGGCGTGATTCACGTGACGGTAACATTGAAATATATTACAAGCGCTCGTTAGACGGAGGAATAAACTGTGGGGCAGATACGCGGTTAACAAATGACACTGCTTATTCATATCGTCCTTCTCTATCAGTTTCCGGTTCGTTAGTGCAAATTGTATGGTATGATTACCGCAATGGAAATAATGATATATACTACAAACGTTCAACTGACGGAGGAATAAACTGTGGAACAGATATGCGTTTAACTAATGATCCGGCAAGTTCCGTTATGCCTTCTGTAGCTGTATCCGGTTCAACTATACATATTGTTTGGCAGGATTCTCGTGATGGAAATTCTGAGATATACTACAAACGTTCAACTGACGGCGGTTCAACTTGGGGAACAGATACACGTTTGACAAATAACCCTGCTCCTTCATATTATCCTTCTGTTGCAGTCTCCGGTTCGGGTGTACATGTTGTATGGTTTGACGATCGTGATGGAAATAATGAGATTTATTATAAACGCTCGTCTGATGGTGGTTTAAACTGGGACGTTGATACACGGCTAACGAATGACCCTGCTTATTCCGGAGTTCCGAATATCGCAGTATCCGGAACTAATGTGCATTTTGTCTGGCAAGACCAACGGGATGGTAACCACGAAATATATTACAAATGCTCATCAGACGGAGGTTTAAACTGGGGAGCAGATACACGCTTGACTAATAATTCTTCTGTATCTACCCAGACTTCAATTTCAATATCGGGTTCGGTAATACACGTTATTTGGGTAGACCTTCGCGATGGGAATCAGGAGATTTATTATAAACGCAATCCGACCGGGAATATTACAGAAATAAAAAACATTAGTTCAGAGTTTCCTGATGAATTTAAACTAATGCAAAACTACCCCAATCCGTTTAACCCTGTAACAAAAATCCGTTTTGACATTCCTGTTTGTCATTCCGGCGAAGGCCGGAACCAATTCGTTAGCATTATTATATATGACGCTCTCGGCAGGGAAGTTGAAACCCTTGTGAACGAAGTACAATCCGCTGGTTCGTATTCGGTGGACTTCAACGCATCAAATCTTTCCGGAGGAGTCTATTTCTGCCGTATGCAGTCTGCCGGTTTCACTGACGTAACGAAACTCGTTCTTTTAAAATGAGAGATTATATGTTAATAGGAAGTGAAGAGGGGTTTGGTGTATATCTATTTCTATTAACATTTAACCCCTCCGGGGTTAAGAGCATAAAGGTAATGAAAAATGTTTCAAACCACGTAGTAGTTTCCTGTTAATAGCAATACGGTTACCAAAAATGTTCTAAACCCCGTAGGGGTTTAATGTTAATAGAAAAGAAAAAATAAATTAAAATAATATTATTATGAAAAACACAATTACAGCTCTACTCACAGTTCTTGCTCTTATAATTCTTAACATTACATTTAATGTCAGCAATTCCCCCGCTCAGTGGCAGCCGGATGTCCGCCTGACCAATGCTCCTGACAGTTCCCGGTTGTCATATAACAATGGCAAATGTTTAGCCTCTAACGGGAATTATATTCACGTTGTATGGTATGATAAGCGTGATGGTAACAGCGAGATATACTATAAACGCTCGTCGGACGGAGGAATTAACTGGGGTGCGGATGCTAGGTTGACTAATTCTACCGATTTCTCATTTTATCCTTGTATAGCCGTTTCCGGTTCGCTTTTGCATGTTGCATGGGTCGAAACACGCGATGGTAATAATGAGATATACTATAAACGTTCTACAGATGCCGGTGTAAACTGGGGTGCGGACAGCAGGATAACTTCTGACTCCGCTATTTCAACTTTTCCTTCGATAGCTACGGTAGGAAATTTTGTATGTATAGCGTTTTCTGATACACGGAATAATGGGAAATACGAGATATATTCCAAATATTCAACAGATACAGGAGTTAACTGGGATTTGGATACACGGTTAACGTATGCATCGGTAGGAGCATACTATCCCTCTGTATCAATATCAGGTTCAAATGTGCATATTGTATGGTATGATAATCGTGACGGAAACAGTGAAATATATTATAAACGTTCAACTGACGGATGTATTACATGGGGGGCAGATACAAGACTTACAAATGCTCTTTTGAATTCAAATTGGGTTTCTTCTGCAGTATTAGGTTCAAATGTGCATATTGTATGGTATGATAATCGGGATGGAAATAATGAAATATACTATAAACGCTCAACTGACGCAGGTGTCAATTGGAGCGCAGATACACGATTAACTAATGACCCGGCAAATTCTGTTATGCCCAATATAGCATTATCAGGTTCAAATGTTCACATCGTCTGGTACGATTACCGTGATGGCTCGTATGCGGAGATCTATTATAAATTATCAACAGACGGGGGGAATACCTGGAGTGTGGATACACGTTTGACCTACGACCCGGCAACTACCCTTTATCCTTTTATAACAGTATCCAATTCTATAGTACATGTTGCTTGGTCTGACATTAGGGATGGTAACATGGAGATATATTATAAACGCAATCCGACAGGAAATCCGACAGGCATATCACAGGTAAATCCTGAGATACCGAAAGAATATAAATTAATGCAAAACTACCCCAATCCGTTTAACCCGGTAACAAAAATCAATTTTGATATTGCAAAAATAGGATTTGTCAGCATTATTGTATATGATGCCCTCGGTAAGGAAGTTGTAACTCTTGTAAACAAAGTACAATCCGCGGGCTCGTATAGCGTGGACTTTAACGCCTCGTATCTTTCCGGCGGAGTTTATTTCTGCCGTATGCAGTCAGCCGGTTTTACAGACGTAATAAAACTCGTTCTTTTAAAATGAGAGATTATATGTTAACAGGAAGTGAAGAGGGGTTTGGTTTATATCTATTTCTATCAACAGTTAACCCCTAAAGGCAGGCCTCCGGGGTTAAGAGCATAAAGGTAATGAAAAATATTTTAAACCACGTAGTGGTTTTATGTTAATAGAAATGAAATATTGCAAATAATAAATGTTTAACAAACCAAAATATATCGGTGGCAAAAGTTTTTGAGCACTTTATCTAAATAAAAGTTCGTATGTTTTATATAGGAGGAAATAAAATTGAATAAATTAAAATACCCCTGTGGTTTAATAACTTTATTTCTATCAGGTATCGTATTTATATTGCTTCTGAACGGCAACAGCGCCCCTGATATTTCTTATAGCCTGAATTATAAACCCAATCCTGATGTAATTTCGCAAATCAATACAACAGATTCTTTCCGTTGCGCAACGATGGATGTCTATTATAAAATGATTAAGGAAGACCCGGGTTACGAAAAAAGACTTCGCGAAATCGAAGTTTTTACTAATAATTACATTAAAAATATCAAGCCCGGGGACAGAACCGTCGTAAAAATACCCGTAGTCGTTCATATCCTTTATAACACGCCCCAGCAGAATGTTTCCAATGCAGTTATTCAGTCTCAGATTGACGTCATAAATAAAGATTACAGAAGACTGAATGCAGATACTGTAAACACTCCCGCACCGTTCAAACCTCTCGGCGCTGACCCGCAGATAGAATTCGTGCTTGCAAAACGGGACCCGCTTGGAAATCCGTCAATCGGAATCACAAGAACACAGACATCTGTAGTGGTTTTCGAGCAGGGTATATTCATTTACATTCATTACACTGTGCTTGGAGGTCACGACATCTGGGACAGGGACAAATATCTTAACATCTGGGTTTGTAATCTCGGAGGAGGTTATTCGGGTTACTCTCAGTTTCCGGGCGGTCCGCCGGCTACGGACGGTAATGTAATTCTCTATTCGACTTTCGGAAATCTGGTGTCAATAGGGCAGGGTAATGCAAAAGGAAGAGTTACGACTCACGAGATCGGGCATTGGTTTAATCTCAGGCATATTTGGGGTGATGCGTTTTGCGGGGATGACCTGGTTGATGACACGCCTACACAACAGCAGGCGAACAACAGCTGTCCGCCTTTCCCGCATATCACATGCAATAACGGACCGAACGGGGATATGTACATGAACTATATGGATTATACTATCGATAATTGTGCTAATATTTATACAATTGGTCAGTCAGCCAGAATGAATGCCGCACTCTACGGTGTAAGAACAAGCCTTCTCACCTCTGACGGCGGTACACCAGTGAGCGGTGCTCCGCTTGCACACTTCAGATCTGATAAAATGACGATTAATTTCGGACAAAGCATAAATTTCTTCGATGAATCAGGAGGAATCCCGACTGCCTGGCAGTGGACGTTTGACGGAGGAAATCCCGCCGTCTCAAATCAGCAAAATCTTTCGGTTACATATCCAAATGCTGGTTTATTCTCTGTTAAACTTAAAGTAAGTAATGCATACGGAACAGATTCTGTAAATTATGTTAATTACGTTAAAGTTTTCGGCGTAAACATGTCGCCTTTCTCTGTTGTTTATCCCCCTTCTTATACTTTTATCAATACTAACCTGTCGGATACAGCGAGGAATATATTTACCTGGGCTAAGTCATCCTCGCATCCTTCGGTTAAGTATAAATGGAAAATACGTAAATATGGCACATCCGCAGAGGTTTCCATTAATAGCAATAATAACGGTTCTGACTCTTTAATTTCATTAAGAAACGGATTTCTCGATTCTCTTGCAACTGGGTTCGGAGGAAGCAGTGATACCGTAACCTGTATCTGGCGTGTATTTTCTTATAACGGTTCGGATTCCTTGTTATCGCAGAATCAGAACCTTGTTTATTTAATCAGACATACGGTCGGTATAAAAGTAATTTCGTCAAATGTTCCCGCGGAATATAAATTGTTCCAGAACTATCCAAACCCGTTTAACCCTGTAACAAAAATTAATTTTGACGTCTCTGTTTGTCATTCCGGCGAAGGCCGGAACCAATTCGTCAGCCTGATCGTCAGCCTGATTATTTATGACGCACTCGGCAGGGAAGTATCAACCCTTGTAAATGAAAAACTGAACCCCGGTTCGTATTCGGTGGATTTCAACGCCTCGCATCTTTCCGGCGGAGTTTATTTCTGCCGTATGCAGTCAGCAGATTTTACGGATGTAAAAAAACTCGTTCTTTTAAAATGAAATTATTATGAAAAGCACAATTACAGTTCTACTCGCAGTTCTTGCTCTTTTGATTGTTAACATTACATTTAGTGTTAGCAACTCCCACGCCCAGTGGCAGACGGATGTCCGCCTGACAAATGCTCCTGATACTTCCGGGAATTATACTTCTCATTCAAAATATATTGTATCAAACGGAAATTTAGTCCATATAGTTTGGTGGGATAAGCGTGACGGTAACAAGGAGATTTATTATAAACGCTCAATAAATAACGGTATAAACTGGGGTGAGGACACTCGTCTGACAAATAATACTGCATGGTCTGTATATCCTGCTGTTTCTGTTTCTGCATCAAATGTACATATTGTATGGCACGATACTCGTGATGGATTCCAGGAAATATACTATAAACGTTCAACTGATGAGGGGATAACCTGGGGAGCGGATACTCGTTTGACAGTCCATACCACGGGTAGTGCAGCGTATCCTTCGGTTGTTGTTTCCGGTTTACTAGTGCATGTTTTTTGGCATGACAATCGCGATGGGAATACGGAAATTTACTATAAGCGCTCAACAGACGGAGGTGTGAATTGGGAAACAGATATGCGTCTTACAAATTTCACCGGTAATTCATTCTTTCCTTCATGTGAAGTTTCCGGTTCGGTTGTTCGCGTTGCCTGGAGTGACAATCGCGAAGGGACTTATCAGGTATATCATAAATTTTCAACGGATGCGGGCTCTCAAATACTAATATGTCTGCAATATTTCATCATCATCTTGCGGCAGAAGGTTCATTCGTTCATATTACATGGGGTGACAATCGCGACGGAAATTATGAGATATATTATAAGCGTTCAACTGACTCGGTCGTCAGCTGGAGCGCAGATACTCGTTTAACTTATGATCCTGCTGTTTCCATCGAACCTTATGTAATATCATCAGGTTTAAACGTGCATGTAGTTTTTCAGGATAATCGTGACGGTAATAACGAGATTTATTATAAACTTTCAACAGACAGAGGTGTTAGTTGGGGTGCGGATACTCGGTTGACGAACGACCCTGCCGAGTCACTTCGTCCGGAAATATCGATATTTAATTCAGTCTTGAATGTTGTTTGGTCAGACTATCGTGACGGAAACTATGAGATGTATTATAAACGTAATCCTACGGGTAATCCGACAGGTATAGTGCCAATAAACTCTGAGATACCAAAAGAATATAAATTATCTCAAAACTACCCTAACCCGTTTAATCCTGTAACGAAAATAAATTTCGATATTCCTGTTTGTCATTCCGGCGAAGGCCGGAATCTATTTGTAAGTTTAATTATATATGATGCTCTCGGCAGAAAGATAGAAACCCTTGTAAATCAAAAAATGAACGCAGGTTCGTATTCGGTGGACTTCAACGGCGCGTATCTTTCCGGCGGAGTTTATTTCTGCCGTATGCAGTCTGACGGTTTTTCGGATGTAAAGAAACTCGTTCTTTTAAAATAAAATTTTAATCTTTTATAAGTTGCGCCTGAGTACCGGGGTAAGCCAGCGCTCTTATCAAAGAAAGTAAAAATAAAAACATAATTATTATGAAAAAATTAGTATTAGTTATTCTTAGCTTAATCTTTACATGCAGTTTTTCATTTGCTCAAACAGGCTGGTTCACGCAATCAAACACAGCCACGAAATATTTGATTTCCGTTGATATGTTTGATGCCAATACCGGCTGGATAGTTGGTTTTGACGGCAAAATGCTGAAAACAACAAACGGCGGGACAAACTGGGTGTTACTGACTTATCCGACTACAAGTTCTTTACTTAGTGTGCATTTTACAGATGCCAATACCGGCTGGATTACAGGTTACAGTACATTAATTAAGACTACTAACGGAGGAGCAAACTGGTTTACACAGGAAAGCGGAACAAGTAATGTGCTGGAGACAATCAGTTTTGTCAATGCAAACACAGGGTGGATGGCCGGTTTTACAGGTACGATTATTAAGACTACAAACGGGGGAACGAACTGGTTCATTCAGCCAAGCGGTACCACTAAAGAATTATGGAAGATTCAGTTTGTAAGCGCCGATACAGGGTGGGCTGTCGGTACAACTGGCACAATTATTAAGACCACGAATGGCGGAGTAAACTGGATTGCCCAGGTAAGCGGAGTTATAAGCGAAATAGTGTCTTGTTATTTTATTAATAACTCTACCGGCTGGGTAGCGGGGTATTACGGTAAAATATTTAAGACCACGAACGGAGGAACAAACTGGGTTACTCAGGTAAGCGGAATAACACTTGATTTTAATGATGTTTATATGGTCGATGCTAATACAGGATGGCTTGTAGGACCGTCTGGTATAATATTTAAGACTACGAACGGGGGTACTAACTGGATAAACCAGCCAAGCGGCTCCGCAAGTATTTTGTGCGCTGTAAGCTTCGTTAACGCCAGTACGGGATGGGTCGTTGGCGGTACAGGTACGGCAGGAACAATACTGAAGACAACTTCGGGCGGAGCCATTGTTAATATAGAAAACAACGGTACTGAAGTTCCAGGGGAATATTCACTTTCACAGAATTATCCTAACCCATTTAATCCTGTAACAAAAATTAATTTTGATATCGCAAAATCCGGAAAATCCGGATTCGTCAGCATAATTATATATGACGCACTCGGCAGAGAAATAGAAACACTCGTGAACGAAGTACAATCAGCGGGCTCGTATAGCGTGGACTTTAACGCCTCGAATCTTTCCGGCGGAGTGTATTTCTACCGTATGCAGTCCGCCGGTTTTACGGATGTAAAAAAACTCGTTCTTTTAAAATAATAATATTATGAAAAACACAATTACAGTTCTACTCGCAGTTTTTGTTCTTATAATTTGCAATTTAACATTTAATATTGACAATTGTATATGCCAGTGGCAGCCGGATGTCCGCCTGACCAATCAATCGGATAGTTCTTTTACATATTTTGCTTCTGGAGGCCGATGGAATGTGGCGGCAAACGGTAGTGTCGTTCATGTGGTTTGGTGCGAAACTCGTGATGGTAATAAAGAGATATACTATAAGCGCTCAACGGATAGTGGAATAAATTGGGGCGCGGATACACGCCTGACTAATGCCGCTGGTGACTCATGGTATCCCTCTATATCGGTTTCCGGTTTGCTCGTCCATGTAATTTGGGGGGACAGACGTTATGGTCCGAATCAGGAAATTTGTTATAAACGTTCTACCGACGGAGGTATAAATTGGGAAGCCGATTTACGGCTGACGAATGACACTTCCAGTACTTCGTTTTGTTCGATATCTTCAACGGGTTTGTTTGTGCATGTTATGTTTCACGATAATCGTACGGGAAATTGGCAGATATATTATAAGCGTTCAACAGACGGAGGTATAACATGGGGAAATGATAATCGTCTTTCTAATACTTCTGCAAGTTCTTATTACCCTTCAGTTTCAGTATCCGGTTTTAATGTCCATGTTGTATGGCATGATACTCGCGATGGGAGCTCTGAGATATATTACAAGCGTTCAACAGACGGGGGTATTAATTGGAGTGCAGATACACGGTTGACAAATGACCCTTCTCTTTCATCGTGCGCACAAATAGCAGTATCCGGCTCTAATGTCCATGTTATATGGTATGACAATCGTAATGGAAATTATGAGATATATTACAAATTCTCAGTAGATGGGGGAATAAACTGGGACGTGGATACACGTTTGACTAATGATCCCGCTTTATCACACTATCCCTGCGTAGCAGTATTAGGTTCAGCAATAGATGTTATTTGGGCAGATACTCGAGACGGAAATTATGAGATATACTTTAAACAATCAACTAATGGAGGTGTGAGCTGGGGAACAGATACACGATTAACTTATGACCCTGCTGAATCATCCTACCCCTCTATTGCAGTATCAGGTTCAGTCGTTCATGTTGTATGGACTGACAATCGTGATGGTAACTACGAGATATATTATAAACGTAATCCAACGGGTAACCCGATAGGCATAGTACCAATAAACT
>JAPLFI010000160.1 GCA_026390755.1 Ignavibacteriota bacterium | reverse complement strand
CTTAAGTACGTAATCATCTTCATTATATGCGAACCAAACGTTTTTAAATTCAATATTTCCTTTAATATCTTTTATTACAACCGGAGATACAGTGTCAATAATTGGATTCTTTGTATCAAGAAGGATGAATATCCTTTCGCTTGAAGCCATTGCAGTCCGAAGTATGTTATATTTCTCCGAGAGGTCCCGTATGGGTCTGAAAAACATTTCGGTATATTGAACAAATGAAATGATTACGCCGACTGTGAAAGCGCCCTGAATCACCTGACCTCCTCCGTACCAGATAATTAATCCGACGGCAACAGCACTAAGCAGTTCAATCACAGGGAAAAATAAAGCGTAATAAAGTACGCTGTTTTTGTTCTCTTCCGTGTGTTTTCTGTTTGTAACTTCAAATTCTTCAACTGTTCTTTTCTCTTTGACGAAATGCTGAACGATGCTTATTCCGGTGATATGTTCCTGTATAAATGAATTAAGCGAAGCAATAAGAACGCGGATTTTACGGTAAGAATGCCGTACATTTTTTCTGAATACAGAAGTAGCATAAATCAGCAGAGGTAATATACACAAGACTACGATTGTGAGTTTTACGTCAAGTGTAAACATAAAATACAGAATCCAGATAATGGTGAAAATATCACCGAAGGCAGTTACCAGCCCCGACGAAAAAACTTCGTATAAAACTTCAACGTCATTTGTCACGCGTGTAACCAGTCTGCCGATTGGATTATTGTCAAAAAATTTAAGGTTCAGATTGATTGTATGTTCAAATATTTTTTTTCGAAGGTCAAATATTATTTTCTGACCAATCCAGCTTGTCAGATATGCAAGACCGTACTGAAATATCCCCTGCATTATAAGCGTGCCTAATAATATCAGAACTATCGTTCTTAATCCGGGGATGTCCTTACCGGCTATCATTTCATCTATGGCAATCGGTGTTAATCTTGGTCTTACTGCCGCGAAAGCAGAGATAATAATTGTTAAGAAAGTTGCGAAAAAAATATGCCACCTGTATGGTTTAAAATAAGAAAGAAGTCTTTTGAAAATCACCGAATCAATCGGCTTACCGAGCGCATCTTCTTCTTTTTTTAACGATATTTTTCGGACTGTCATTTTTCCTTACATCTCCTGTATCTCTTCTTCGAGCAGTTGTTTCATATATATACCGAAATAAACCCCTTCCAGTGCTATGAGTTCATAGTGAGTCCCTTCCTCGCTGATGCGGTTTTCGTCAATTACTATGATTTTATCGAGGTTCTGGAGAGTCGAAATTCTGTGTGATATAATAATTGTGGTCCTGTCTTTCATAACCTGTTTTAAACCCTGCAGTATTTCCTCTTCTGTACTTGTGTCAACCGCCGAAAGAGAATCGTCCAATATCAGAATTTTCGGTTTTTTGTATAATGCGCGGGCGATTGAAGTCCTCTGCTTCTGTCCGCCTGAAAGAGTTATACCCCGCTCACCGACAACGGTTTTAAACTGCTCGGGGAATAGATTTACATCCTTATACAGTCCCGAAAGCCTGGAAGCGGAAATAATATCTTCTTCATTCAATGAATCTGCCGAGTAAGCGATGTTTCTTTCGATGGAATCCGAGAACAGGAAGGATTCCTGAGGTACTATGCCGATTGAAGAGCGCAGAACAGCAAGCGGTACAGACCTGAGATTATAATTGTCAATAAAAATATCACCTTCGGTTGTATCATATACGCGGGGAATGAGGTTAATGAATGTTGTTTTGCCTGCACCCGTGAGTCCGATAATGCCAAGACTCGAACCTTTGCCGATTTTCAGATTAATATCTTTTAAAATATAATTATCAGTGTCCGGATATTTAAATGATACTTTCCTGAATTCAATTTCGCCGGTTATATTATTTTGTGTAATATTTCTATTGGTAAAATCAGTGTCGGATATATCAGGTTTTGTATTAAATATCTTCATCAGTCTGTTCATTGACGGCGCGGCTCTCTGCACCAGATTTATTACCCAACCGAAGGCTATCATAGGAAAGGTAAGCTGTCCGAGATATACAATAAACTCGGCAATATTTCCGATAGTTAACGTACCTTCAATAACTTTCATACCGCCGAAGTAAATCACTATAATTATTGATAATCCCGTCAGCAAAAACATCATAGGAAACGAATATGACTGAATACGCGCGAGTGACAGGTTCTTTTTCTGATAATCAGCCGATACTCTTTCGAAATCTTTTATTTCTGATTTTTCTCTTACGTAAGACTTTATTACCCTTATACCCGAGAAATTTTCCTGAACCTTGGTATTTAATACCGAGAATGATTCCTGAACTTTTAAAGAGCGGTTAAATACGGATTTCATGATTTTATATACAAGGAGTGATATTAAAGGCAGAGGCAGTAAAGAAATCAGGGATATCTGTACGCTTATACCGAGCATAATTATGAGCGTTACAACTGTTCTTAGAAATGTCTGTATTGAATACATAATGCCCGGACCGAGAAGATTCCGTATGTTGTTAATATCATTGGTTGCGTGAGCCATAATATCGCCTGTGGACATTTTATCGTAAAAAGATTTCGGCAGTTTCTGTAAATGTTCGAAAAAATCGTGACGGAGATCATTTTCGATTTCTCTTGAAGCTACAATTATGGTTCTTCTCGTCAGAAAAAGAAAGAATCCGCCAAACAAAATCAGTCCGACGCTCATCAACCCGTAATAGAGATAAGAATGATGTGTTGTTTTATTCGAAATTTCGTCAACGGCGCTTCCGATTAACAGCGGATACATGCTTTGAAGAAAAATACTTACTGCTACGAAAAATGTACCGGCTAAAAGCAGTTTTCTGTACTTCTTAAGATAAGGTATTAAAGGATATAATGATTTCATTAATTAATTTGACATACAAAAATAATCAATATAGAGGAAACAAATAAGTTTTAATTTGATATTGCATAATCGTAAAATATTGTATAATTTTAAACACTATAAAGGTGATAATAGTTGTTAAAAAGGGTTGTTTCCATATTGTTAGCGGTACTTCTCGTGTTTAATTCTGTCGGGTTCGTATTGGTTTACTACCAGTTGAAATATTTTTTCAAAAAGGATGCAAAAGTTTCAATAAGTTTGTACGTACCGGAAGAATTATTAACTAAAATTATTATCAGTAATGACGGTGAGAATCCAGGTATTGAATGGATAGATGACGGCGAAATAAAGGTTAACGGGAAGATGTTTGACATAGTGAAAAGAGAATTAAAGGGAAACAAAACTGTGCTGATTTGTGTGAGTGATGATAAAGAAAACAGGCTTTCCGAAGTATTCGAAGAATCTTTCACAAATATTATTAATCCTTCAACGGCAAGAGGGGAATCAATTAATATTTTAAAAAATCTCATAAAAAACGCATTAGTTCCCGAAACAGAAAATTTAATCTATATTTGCGGTAAGCAGCGACCGCAACATTTCATTTTAGAAGAAGTTTTAGATCCATTCTTAGAAGTATTAACCCCGCCGCCGAGAAATCTCTCTTAATATCTTTATTTTTTAACGGAAAATGATGCTGATAATTGTGCTGAACTTGTTTCAGTATCAGGGGCATTTGTTATTTCGTGCGTAACTTATTATAAAAATTAAAAGAGATAATAATATGAAAAAGAAGAACTTTTTATTGTTTAAATATTTAATTTTTCTTCTGTTAATATTGTCTTCCGGTAGTCTCATTGCTCAGATTGATACGAATTTTTACCAGACTGAGGAAATTATGATTACAGGAACGAGGACAGAAAAGAAAATTATAGATATTCCTTATCCTGTTTCGAGAATCGAACAATCGAGCTGGCAATCAACACGAAAGCAAGCAATGAATGAAATTCTGGGTTACGTTCCGGGACTTTTTTTCCAGCCCAGGTACGGCAACCATGATGTCAGGATTTCAATACGAGGTTTTGGAAGCAGATCAAATTCGGGAATAAGAGGTGTCAGAATACTGCTTGACGGAATACCGGAATCGGAACCCGACGGTCAAACAAGGGTTGAGGCTTTGGATTTTTCCGCGATTGGCAAAATAGAAGTTGTCAGAGGAAATTCATCTTCATTATACACAAATGCTCCGGGCGGAGTAATAAACTTTTTCTCGGATATTAATTTCCCAAAGACATTCGTGTTGACTGATAATGAATTCGGAAGTTATGATTTAAGGAAAAACGGGGTTAAAGTAGGCTACGCTTCGGATAATGCAAAGTTCATGTTCACTTCAAGTTATGAAAATTACGGAGGCTTCAGGGAGCACAGCAGTGAATTTCAAACAAGAGTAAACTCGGTTTACGAAGGGCAATTAAGCAATAAATCCACATTGTCCATATATGCATATTACGTTAATGGTTTGATAAGGCTTCCGGGCTCACAAAATCTCACTCAATATAACCTTGATGAAACGAAATCCGATTCAACATCAATTGCACTTGATTACAGACGAATTACAAAAAAGGGAAGAATTGGAATAAAGTTTAATACGAAATTCGGTAAAGATAATAACAACATGATAGAGGTACTCGGATATGCCACCAATAAAGACCTGACAAGAGCGGACAGCCGTTACCGGATATATACCAGGTCGGGTCTCGGCGGTTCTTTCCGTTATGTCAATCAAACAGAAATCGCCTCGCGGAACAATGAATTTTCTATAGGCGGTGATATGTACTATCAGGGTGGTCCCATGGAATTTTATACGAATGTCAAAGGCGCAAAGGGAGATATAATTAAAGCGCTGACGGATGAAACTGTTTCCAATATCGGTTTCTATTTTACCGAGCAGTTTCCGATAGTTTCGAATAAGTTTGATATTCTTATTACGGGACGTTATGACAGAGTGAATTACGATTCTAAAGATAACCAGAATTCTATTGCCGATACTTCGAGATTATTCGATAAATTCACTCCAAAATTTGCCCTGAATTATAAATTCACTCCGAACATGGCGGTCTATACTTCTTTCGGGCTCGGATTTGATACACCGGCGAACAATGAATTATCTAACTATCCTACCTCGAGCAACAATGGAAAGACAACACTAAATCCGGACCTACTGCCTCAGAACTCAACAAACTTTGAAATCGGTTTTAAAGGAGATTTGCCTCCTGCGGGCAGGAGTTTTCTCAGGAATACGTTCGCTGAACTAACATTATTTTCGACACAGGTGAAGAACGAAATAGTTCCGTTTGTTGTTGACGGTACTTACTATTACAGAAATGCGGCCGAAACACAGCGTAACGGGCTTGAAGCCGGGTTTAATACCGAGATTACAAGAGGGTTAACGCTCAGAGCCGCATATACATACTCTGATTTCACATATAAAGATTACAAGGCTCTTGTTATAAAAACAACACCGGTCATAACACAAACAGTTACCGACTACAGCAATAACATCGTGCCCACAATTCCGAAACATTTATTCAATTCGGAACTCGGATATAATTACAATTTTTCGAAATACTATACTGTATTCGCAAAAATTAATTTTAATTATGTTGACGGAATGCAGGTTAACGATGCGAATATTGACAGTCTTAAAACTGCGGCATACGGATTAATCGGCGGGCAGATAGGTATAAATATTAATTACAAAGGACTCAGTATAATTGCATACGGAGGTGTAAATAATATCGGAGACAAGAAATATGTTTCTTTTATAAATATTAACGACAGTCAGGGTCTTTTCTATGAAGCCGGACTCAGAAGAAACTTCTTCGGCGGTCTGACAATTGGATACCAATTTCTGAAGTAATGTACTAACTTGCAAAGGCAGGGGAATCCTTCTCGGATTCCCTTGTATTTGATATTAAATATTAATAATAAAATAAAATATGCGCTTGAAATATATAGTTTTAACAATAGTATTATTAGTTACCGGTATGCTGGCAGTGGGCGGACCCAAAACACCGTTTCAGAGCTATAAAATTTTTCCATCGCCGACTGTTCACCAGATAGAACCATCAATTGTCAGGCATCCTACCAATCCGCTGATAATGTTTGCAAGTGCATATACAATCAGTTTTAGTCCTTTTTACAGGAATGAAGGTTTATATATTACAACTAACGGCGGAGCCAACTGGTTTGGAGCGAATATTATTCCCGACGGGCTTCAGGGATTTCACAATGGGGATCCCGGACCGTTAATAACTCCGGGCGGTAAATTAGTTCTTACTCATATCGGCGGCGACCTTCAGATAGTGAGGAATTATGCGAATTATTCAACAAATAACGGAACTAACTGGACATCCCCTTATGCGATATTTTCAAATACTAATAACAGCCAGGGAAAAGGTTCGGCAACAATTGATGATGTCACCGGCAGTCCTTATTTCGGAAGAATGTATTATGCCTGCAATATGATTACCTCAAACGCTCCTATTATTTTTGCATATGCAACCGAAAATGATAATCTGTGGCAGCAGATTATTCCGGTAAATTCTTCTGTATCCGGACATCAGTCTGTTGGTTCCTCAATTTCCGTCGGACCGAACGGTCAGGTTTATCTCGCATGGGCTGAATTGCTTACTGTTGCCCCTCAAAATGAAAATTACATCGGATTTGCCCGTTCAACAAACGGAGGAGTTAACTGGAATGTGAGCGAACAAGCTTACGATTGTAACGGAATATTTACGGGTAATCTTCCGCCATGGGGTATCAGAGTAAATGGATATCCCTCGATTGACGCAGATGTATCCGGAGGACCAAATAACGGATGGATATATATCGCAACGGGTGAAAAAAATCTTGCGCCGGCAGGAAGCGACCCTGATATTATTTTTCACCGGTCAACTGACGATGGGCAAACGTGGTCGCAGGGAATCAGAGTTAATCAGGATGCTGTTAATAACGGGAAGATACAATACTTCCCTGCGATGCGGGTTGACGAGGCCGGCGGAATAAACGTAATATATTATGATACAAGAAATACACCGTCGAATGATTCGGTTGACGTGTATCTGTCACGTTCGACCGACGGAGGAAATACGTGGAAGGATATATTAATTACAAATAACAAATTTTATCCCGAACCTGTAATTGGCGGCGGCGGCGGCGGTAATCAGGGTGATAATATCGGAATAACATCGGGCGCCGGGAAATTGTGGCCTGTCTGGATGGGAAAATACACGGGTGATAATGTTTACCAGATATGGACATCCTCAATTGACATATCTTCTATCGGTGTTACTAAACTCAGCAGTGAAATACCTCCGTCTTTTGAACTCATGCAAAATTATCCGAATCCTTTTAACCCGGAAACAAAAGTGCAATATAAAGTTTCTAAAAGCGGGAATATCTCTTTGAAATTATATGACCTGCTGGGCAGAGAACTGACAACTCTCGCGGCGGGATTCCATACTGCGGGAATTTATGAAGTTACACTGAACACCGCAAGTCTGAAAAATGTTACGATGTCAAGCGGATATTATTTTTACCGCCTTACGGCTGAAGGAGTGTCTTTATCTAAACTGATGATACTCGCGAAATAATTCGTGTTATCTTAAACCTTGCCCTAAACCCTATCTTTGTCGTGCTGAACCTTGCCCCGAACTCGTTTCGGGGTTGTTTCAGCATCAGGATTATTTCAGGATAATCATTTTGCGGGTTTCCTCGTAAAATTGATTCACTTTTTCCGATAAACTGCGGGATATTAGTCTGTAAAAATAAACTCCGGAAGTTAAGCCGGACCCTGAAAAATTAATAGTATATTTACCTTTTCTCTGAATTCCATTTTGCAGAGTTCTGATTTCTTTGCCCGTAATATCATACACTTTAATAATTACGAAACTCTCAGTGCCGATTTTATAACTGATTTTAGTATAAGGATTAAAAGGATTGGGATAGTTCTGTTCTAATTCGTACAGCTTTGGATTAATTTTAGTGATATTTTCATTTATACCTATGGCGCTATAATTAAATCTTAAAATTCTCCCTCGCTCACCGACGGCAAAGCCATGTCTGTAATCAGTGAAAGTTAAATCGGCTATCTGCGAACTGTCGGGAGTGGATAATACCGTCCATGATTTTCCGGTGTCAATAGTGTAAATAAAAGTTTCCGCAAAGCCCAAAGGGACCCATGCTTCGTTTCGGGTCCTGAAAGAAATTGTACCTGGTATTCCGAACAGTTCAAGTGATTCATATCTCCAGTTTGCACCGGCATTAGTAGTTTTTAGAATACTCGGACCGTATTCAAAATCTCCGCTTATTGCAATACCGTTGAGGGAGTCGAAACTAAAAATATTATTAACCGGTTCAGGCGCTTCAATCGTAGGTGACCATCGTAAACCGCCGTTAGTTGTCCGCCAGATAATACCCGCAATATCCATTGCCCCTCCGGTTGCATAACCGAAATTTTTATTATAAAACGAAAAATTCAACACAGGAAAGAAAGAAACCATGGTAGTATCAACCTGGCAAAAATCCCATGATGTTCCGCCGTTAGTAGTTCTGATTAAATTAGCCGGTGAGCCTGCCATAAATCCGGTTAATGAGTCCTGGTAATAAACCGCCCTGAGAAAAACATTTTCATATTCATAAAGAGTTGTATCCCAATCGGCTCCGCCGTTAGTTGTTTTCAGAATTGTTGATCCGTAGGGAGGATTACCGAATATATTCCATGCAAGCGCCCAGCCAAGACGTCTGTTAAGGAAGAAAATTGAACTTAAATATGAATTTGTTTTTGAATTCTGAATCGTCCAGTTTATTCCGCTGTTTGTTGTGTGAATAATAACACCTGAATCTCCTGCCGCCCAGCCGTAAAGACTGTCGGTGAAAACACATTTCTTAAGGCTTTTAGTTGTCGGACTATTAACGGAATACCATAATTGCTGGGCGGAAACATTACTTAAGAATGAAGAACAAAGAAAAAAAAACGCAAAATATAGTATTATTATACGGATGTTGAATTTCATGGTTATGAATTTTCTTCTAATATATTAATAAGTAATTGAAGATACAATAAAATATGCAGTATGCAAAAATCTTGTCCTGATCCTGAAATAAATTCAGGACAAGATTTATTTCAGGATTATTTCAGAATCGGTCATAAATTTAACCTTTTCCTCAAAAACCATTCGAGGAAAAGCAAAAACAGCAAAATGAACAAATAAACCGGATTCGTCCTTAAATACAGTGATTTCAAATCCAAGGAGTTACGGGGACTTATATTTTTATTCGCGGATATCAAACCTGAAGTATTATTCAGTATAGTATCATTAATTCCCGCAATAATTTCTGTTCCGCCTGTTTCCGATGAAATTCTATTAAGAAATTCGTAAGTTGGTTTTGTTTCTTTATATTCAATATAATTACTTCCGGAGTTTATTCTAATCGAATCGGTACAAATCACAGTACCGTTATTTATTCCTTCCGCAACTATCTGAAAATCTCCGTTCCCTTCGATTACATCACTGCACTGAAAAATGTTGGGACCTGTTCTTATCAAAGCAATTTCCTTAACATAGTTGCCGTTTTTGATCCTGGCAACAACTTTATCCGGAGAATTATCGGGGTTTTTAATAAAAGCTTTCAGCGAAAATGTTTCTCCCGGGTTGTATTTCTGTTTATCGGACTCAATTGTAAATTTTTTATCAGAATAATTATCTGTAAGTGAAGACAGCATACCATATATTATTCCGGACAGAAACGCCTCAGCTTCCGGCTGATTTTTCCCAAGCCGCCATTTAAAAATACCATATCCGAGGAAAGCGGCGGATTTATTTTGTTTTGTGTTTTTTATAATAAGCAGGGGTTCTGAATCGCGTACTGAAAACAGCAAAGTTTTCCCGCCGGGTTTTACGGAAAAATTATTAAGTGATTTATATACGGTATATCCGGATTTTGACAATATTTCAGAAGGAAATCGAACGGATGAAGCCTCTGAAAAAAGTTCTTCAGTCGGTACAATTTGTTTAACCGATGTTTCGGCTTCCCGGACTAATAAATTATTTAAGGTAAACGGGAGAACATTTTCAAAAGCTTTTAGATTCTCATAATCAGTACCCGGAGCGTCTATGAATATCACCGGAATATCAGAGACGGAAACTTCACCGAGCAATTTCTTAACGTATGAGTTATCCGAAATATTCGTCGGATATCCGAATAATATAATAAAATCAGCATTTTTAATGTCCGGCTTACCCGTTTCATAATACTCTCCCCCGGATTTCTGTGTAAAAAATTCCGCATGGTAATCCTGCATTTTTCGGAGTGTCTCGGAAAAAAAAGCAAAATCTGGAGACGGACTGCCGGAAATAACAATAGCTTTTAATTCACGGCTTGAAAATTTAATAAAACATTCTTCCGAATTATTATTTCCCGTAAGTTCTTCACTGTAAAAACTTTTATCGGACGCAATTTCAACTTTATATTTTTTTATTGAAGCTTCGTTACTTTTGATTTCAAAATCCACGCTGTACCGGTTGATATTTTCAGTTAATT
>JAPLFI010000586.1 GCA_026390755.1 Ignavibacteriota bacterium | reverse complement strand
GGTGAACAGCAATGCCAGCGGCAAAATCCCTTTCTTTGTTATGACACCCAGCGGCGGTGCTGTTTTTACCGACTATAACATCTGGACTGTCGGACTGGGATATGAATTTGTATTCTATCCGAACCTCAGAAACAGGTCTTTTGTCGGTCTGGCTGTTACGGGTAATCTTATAGGGACTCCGACGGGCTCTTACATTTCGACAACAAATAATGCCCTTCGAGTCGGATTGATGGCATCGGTCGGATATGAATTTGTTATAAATTCTAAGAGGGATTTGGGTTTTACATTTGGATTGAGAGGGAATTTACTGAATTTATTGAACACTGAAAACGGTGCAGGCACGCTGAATGACGGATCAGGCATAGAAGGACCCGGTTACTGGAGGAGAATGAGCATTATATCTTTTGATATCGGGTTTAATTTCTTCGGCGGCGTAAAAACTTATAAACCGACTGTTACCAAGTAATTTTTCATTTTGAGTTGTATTTCAAATCCCGCCCTGAGCGGGATTTTTTTTTAGAAGTATAAGAAATGTTTTCCTCCTGCGTAAATTTACAGCGCATTGATATAATCAGGTTTATTTTTTTTCGTCTTGCATATCCGCAATTTTTATTATATTTTTGGAAACTGAATAAACTATAATAGTTTCCATAATAAATATCGAAAATGCTTAACGAAAGACAAAACATACTTAAATTTTCCTGCGCAAAATTTTACAAGAACGGTTTCTACAAGACTTCTATGGACGAAATCGCCTCTGAAATGCAAATAAGTAAAAAGACGATTTATAAATATTTTACGTCAAAAGAATCCCTTTTAGAGGAAACAATTAATTATTCGCTCGCAGAATCGCAGAAAAAAATGCTGGCAATTTTGGATAATGGCACTGACGTAATAAATAAATTGGTGCTCCTGCTTGAGAATTATTCGTCCGAGGTTTCCGAAATCAGCGATAAATGGGTACGCGACCTTCAGATACACGCACCCAATATGTGGCAGAAAATTGATGATTTCAGGACCAAGCATGTTTATTCGATTGCCAAAAAACTGATACGACAGGGGCGCAGAGAGAAAATCATGGAATCGGTACCTCCGGAAGTCATTGTTGAATCTTTTGTGGCTTCTCTGAGAGCAATCGTAAATCCGGATTTTATACTCAGAAATAATATTTCCATGCAGCAGGCCGTGCATTACTACCATGAAATTCAGCTGAAAGGTATCCTTACGGATATCGGACGGGAAAAGTACAAACAAGGGAAAAAAAAGTTTAAAAATAAATTTTAGTGAATTTGCAATGCTAAGAAAAATTTTCATCTATTTGATTATATTCATTCCGTTTGCGTGTATTTCTTATGCTCAGCAGGTAAAAATATATACTTTGCAGGAGGCAATCTCAACCGCATACAGAAATAATTCCGAACTGATTAATGCCAGACTCGACAAACTTAAGGCGGAGCAAAAAGTCAAGGAGGTTTACAATGAGAACCTCATTCCGACAATTACATTAAACTCAAATTACTCGCGCGCTTTTAAGAAACAGGTATTTGATATTTTCGGGCAAAGATATGAAATCGGTACTGATAATGCATTGTCGAATACATTAAGCATTACGGAGCCGATACCTGTTCTGGGGACACCTGTTTTTCAGGGCATAAATATCGCAAGATATTATGAAAACCTGCAGACAGAAAATGTAGC
>JAPLFI010000012.1 GCA_026390755.1 Ignavibacteriota bacterium | reverse complement strand
CGCCAATAATTTTTTGCATACTTTCCGAATGTTTATAATTATCTGCGTTCATCATATTTATCTGCGTTATCTGCGTTCTATTGTATTGTTAATGATAGCTGAGTAGTTACAAATATTTTTTATTAAATTTAAGTTACAAGGGTTTAAAATATTAATAACGGAATTTTGTTACCTGCGGGGCAGGCAGTTTTTTGGACAAAACATTTATTAAATATTTCATTGAATAATGCAATTTTAATTATTATGTTTAGTGGTTGGTAATTTCAGCTTGGTTTACGTATCGGAAGGGTGGGTGAGCGGCTGAAACCAACGGTTTGCTAAACCGTCGTACGGGTCAAACTGTACCGAGAGTTCGAATCTCTCCCCTTCCGCTCACATTCACAGCATCCTCCCGCAGAGGATGCTTTTTTTATGGTTCACGTAAACTATTAATGACGTTCCGTTTTTAGTTTGTTAAGCCTTGAATTTTGGACAGAACAAAACTAATTTACCTGAAATCTGAAAGGAGTGTTGAAGTGCAGGAAGTTACGGAAAAAAATAAAGGCTCGATTAAATCATTTCCGCGCAATTACTGGGTTGTGATTGTCATGGAATTCTTCGAGCGCGGCTCTTATTACGGAGTCATGTCGGTTCTATCGGTTTACCTCGTCCTTTCGATTGATAAAGGCGGACTGGGATTCACAAAGGAAAGCGTTGGCGTTATTAAAAGTGTTATTACTCCGATGCTGTATCTTCTCCCGATTCTCTCGGGCGCTATCGCCGACCGGTTCGGCTACCGCAAGATGCTGTTTTTTGCCTTCGCTGTGATGAGCACGGGATATTTCCTCACGGGACTCGCTACGGCTTACTCTCTTGTATTCGTCAGTCTTCTTCTGATGGTGCTGGGCGCCGGCAGTTTTAAACCTATTATATCGGGTACAATAGCGCGCTCCACGGACGAAAATAATTCAACTCTCGGCTTCGGAATTTTTTACTGGACTATCAATCTCGGCGCCTTCGTTTTCCCGCTGATTCTTATACCTATACTGAAAGAAATTTCATGGTCGTATATTTTCTTTATGGCGGCAATCGGCACCGGTATGCTGTTGATTCCGAATTTACTTATCTATAAAGAACCGCAAAGACCGAAAAGCACAAAGACACTCGGCAAGGTTTTTGCCGATATGTTCCTTGTACTTGCCGACTGGCGTTTTATCGTCATGATTTTGATCTATTCCGGTTTCTGGATTCTGTACTTCCAGATGTTCGATACGGTTCTCTGGTACCTGAAAGACCACATGGATATGACCCCCGTTAATAATTTCATCAACAGCATTGCGGGATTGTTTATGGCGAATCCGAACTGGAAGTTCGACGCCGAACATGTAACGGTTATGAATGCCGGCACTATCATTGTACTCCAGATATTCATATCAAATATCGTTAAGAAAACAAAAGCCCTGCCGACTATGATAGCAGGTATATCTATGGGTACGCTCGGCATGGGAATATTAGCGATTTCATCTCAGGCATGGGTTTTTATGGCGGGTATAATTATTTTCTCGATTGGTGAAATGACGGCACATCCGAAATTCATCAGTTACGTCGGCTTGATCGCACCTGAAGATAAGAAGGCGCTGTATCTCGGTTATTCGTTCCTTTACGGCGTTATCGGAAGCGGTATAGGAGGCGTTCTGGGCGCTTATAGTTATGTTCACTTTGTTGATAAACTGAATAATCCCTCGGCGCTGTGGTTTATGTTCAGTTTAATCGGAGTGGCGACGATTATCGGACTTCTGCTCTTCGCGAAGTTCCTTGCTCCGAAGGGAAAGCATTAGAGAATTTATGATACTTATAACCGTATAGTAAATACGGTTTCTTCGCCGGGTTTTGAAGTAACAAAAATCCTGCCGTTGTGAGCGCGGATTATTTGCTGTGAAATGCTTAAGCCGATTCCGGATCCGTCTTTTTTAGTCGTGAAGAAAGGAATGAATATACTTTCAAGATTTTCTTCCGCTATCCCGTGACCATTATCGGATACCTGAAGCAATGCCCTTCCGTATTCATCAATCTGTGCCGTGAGAGTTATAAAACCATTCTCAATTCCGTCTAAAGCTTGTATCGCATTGTTAAGCAGATTAATCAGTACCTGTTCAATCAAATCGGAATCGGCTCTAATTTTCAAATATACGGGATTTACTAATGTTCTGAACTGAATACGGTTTCCGCTCAGAGCAGAATCCATCAATATTTTTATTCTTTCGAATAAGGGAGCAATTTCGAATAACCGTAAGTCCGGTCTCGGTATTTTTGTGACGCTTCTGTATTTATCAACAAAGTTCAGTAAACCTTCACTCCGCTTTTGTATAGTCTTCGCCGCCGAGCCGATATCTTCAATTGTTTCATTATCCAATGGGGTCCCGGAGCGTAAGAGATTATTCATTGTGGAAGCAAGTGAAGTTATGGGCGTTATCGAATTCATTATTTCATGTGTCAGCACACGTATAATTTTTTGCCACGCCTCAATTTCTTTTTCTTCCAGCTCGGTTTGTATATTCTGCAAAGCGGCAATTCTGTACAGCTCTCCGCGCATTCGCAAATCTACTGCATAGATTAACAACTGAAGGCTTTCACTCCCCGCCGAATATTTATAAGTTACTTTTTTGCTTACGTTTAAATTTCTCAGGAACTGTCCGAAATCTGACCCGGGAGTATCAAGAGATTTAATATTTTTTAACGTGTTAATCCGCAGTATTTTTTTAGCCGCTTTATTCAGGAATTCAACATTCCCCTTCGAATCGAACGATATAAGCCCTACTCCGACATGCTGAACTACTGTGCGGAGATAGTTCAGACTTTCTTCCTTTTCACTGCGTGTCTCTTTGAATTTCATCAGCACCCTGTTGAACTGATCCGATAATTTTTTAAACGATTTTCCGGATTTCGAGAAATCATAATGGCGCGAAAAGTCGGAGTAATTTATTGACTGAAAGAAATCCGACAGTTCATGGTTTGTCCGGTCAGCATACCGCACCATCAGATAAACCTGCAGGAAAATGAGGGCGGACGTGAGAATTATAAAAAATATATGTCCCGGAAAAGTTCTGTTATCAAGGCACAGAAATGCAAATAAAACGGCTGACGCTGTAATAAGAACGGTGCGGATAATCAGATTTACTCTGAAATTATTCATAATATCAGAGATCGTATTTATACATTCTTCTGTAAAGTGAAGCTCTTGTCAATCCGAGTTCCCGGGCTACACGTGAAATGTTTCCTCCGTGTTTTATCAGCGCTTTTTGAATTAATTTTTTTTCGTTTTCCTCCAGGTTATATATTAGATTATTCGATTCTGTTTTTATTTCGGAAGTAGTTAAAAGGACATCGGACGGTTTCAGTGTGTAGTTTTCGCATAATATTACGCTCCGCTCTATAGTATGCTGAAGTTCGCGTACATTTCCGGGCCATGAATAGTTTTCAAACTTCCTTAAGGCGGTTTCTTCCATTTCAAGATTTGGCTTATTGTACTTCTTCTTATATATATTTAAAAAGTGCTCAACCAGCAGAGGTATATCGCCTGCGCGCTGTCGTAAAGGGGGACATTCTATTTCGACGGTGTTAATTCTGAAAAGAAGATCCTGACGGAATTTATTCTCGCTGACCAGAAGGCTCAGTGATTGATTGCTCGCGCAAATCAGTCTGATGTTTACCGCGAGCGGTTTATTAGAGCCGACACGCGTAATTTCTTTTCGCTGTATAGCCGAGAGTAGTTTCGCCTGTAATTCCGGTGAGATACTGCTGATTTCATCAAGGAACAGTGTCCCGCCTGAAGCAATTTCAAACCTCCCCGGACGGTCATCGCGGGCATCCGTGAATGCTCCTTTTACATGTCCGAACAATTCGCTTTCAAAAAGTGATTTTGATATTGACCCCATATCAACGCTGATAAACGCTTCGCTTACTCTCTGCGATTTTCTGTGAAGCGCCCGGGCTACCAGCTCTTTGCCGGTTCCGTTCTCACCGAGGATTAATATATTGGCGTCAGTCACGGCAACCTTGGAAATCGTGACGAATATTTTTTTCATGGCGTCTGACTTTCCGATTATCTCATGGAAACCGGTTTCGCTCTCTTCGTTAATGAACTTCTGACGGTTCTTCATTCGATTGATTTCAAGCTTGGATTCGCGCAGTTTTAACGCAGAAAAAAGTGTGGTAAGGAATTTTTCGTTATGCCATGGTTTAAGTATGAAATCTGTAGCACCTTCTTTAACTGCCTTTACGGCAGTATCAATATCTCCGAATGCCGTAATAAGAATTACTATTGCCAGCGGGTCGGACTTCAGTATTTCTTTCAGCCAGTAAAAACCTTCCTGTCCGCTTGTTATGTCTTTTGTGTAATTCATATCAAGAAAAATCACATCGAAACTGTGCTGTGAAATCAGATACTGAATTCTGTTCGGATCACTTTCGGTGATGATGAGCGAAACGTGCGGTTTTAATAAAAGCTTTGCCGCTGTTAAAACGTCTTCGTTATCATCTACAATTAATATTTTCGACATATATAAATATAGCAATAAAGTTTATGTAAAGATAGGAAATGTGTTCATTATCGGACATTTGTGAACGGTATCGGACAATCTAAATATCAAAATCACTAAAAACAGTAAAATAATAGCATATTCTATGGCACGGTTCTTGAATGCACAGAAAGTATAACAACATTGACTCTGTGGACAAATTTATAGAAAAGAAAAACTGGACTCTCAGGAGAGTTCTTACTTTTTCCGTATCGGGAGTAATTCTGCTTTTCATAATCTATCTATTATTTTTCAGCGACAAAACCTCAAAGCTGAATATAGAAAAAGAAAGAATATCAATTTTTGAAGTTAAACAGGGTGCATTTCAGGAATTTATTGCCGTTACGGGTACTATTGAGCCTATTCAAACAATTTATCTGGATTTAACAGATGGCGGCAGAATCACAGATAAATTTATTACAGAAGGTTCATTTGTGAATACCGGCGATGCGATAATCAGGCTTGAAAATACAAATCTTTCACTTCAGGTAATGAATACGCAGTCAAGTTTTTTAGCCGCCGAAAGTCAGCTTAAACTTGCCCAGCTTACTTTTGAACAGAACAGTCTGTTAAAGCAAAACCAGCTCCTTGAACTGAATGTCAGTATATTAAATCAAAAGAGAGTTTATGACGCTAATAAAATTCTTTTAGAAAAAAACCTCGCTTCACAATTTGAATTTGATGCAAGCAGGGAGCAATATGAATACTTACTGAAAAGCAGGGAGCTGATGAAAGAAGTTCTGAAAAAAGATTCGGTTACAAGTACTCAGCTTGTTAAACAAAGCAAAGATAATTTTGAAAGGTCAAAAACATATCTGAAATTAGTGGAAGATCAGCTGGCAAACCTCACTGTCCGCGCACCGATTAAGGGACAGTTAACTTCACTGAATGCCGAGATT
>JAPLFI010000054.1 GCA_026390755.1 Ignavibacteriota bacterium | reverse complement strand
TCTTTACGGTTGAAGATGTAACGGGAATGGATTTATCCTGGTTCTGGAAACCGTGGTATTTTGAATACAATTTTGCGGATTATGCAATTACATCTGTTGAAAACGGAAAAATTACTATAAGTAATGTAGGGAAATTACCGTCACCGGTTGAGTTGAAAATATATTATACTGACGGGAGCGAGGAAGTGATTAAACAAAAACCCTCTCCGGATGAAATAATTATTATATCTGCTAATAGCCAAAAGGAGATTTTAAAAGCAGAACTGACCGGGATGTATATTTCTGATGTTGATAAAAGTAATAATATTTTCCCGCGTTAAATAAATTCCATCATCTGTATTTAGAACCGGCAATTCAAGCCCTGCGGGGCTGGAAACAGTTGATGAGCGGTTTTGATTATTCAATCCGCTTTAATAATTGTTTTAATTACAAAAATATCATAATTTCTACCGGAATTATTTCAAAAATATTTTTTCTAAAGGGCGTTTTTTTTATGATCAGCAATATTTTATGAATTCGTTGTATGAAGAAGCCGTTCGGGTGTGCTATTTTTGCGGGTCGGGAGAATTTATTCCTCATTCAAATGCAAAATTCTGGAAAATCGTAGATTTAAACTTCGTAGAATGCAGGAGTTGCGGTCTGATATTCTGCAATCCAATGCCGTCTCTTGATGTTATAATTAAAGCAAATGAAGCTTTAAATATTGTGCAGGTTTCAAGAGGAACAGTATCGCAATACCGCGGCGGAAAACAGCTCACGTATAAATTGAAAAAAATAAAAGAAAAGGGAATCCTGCTGGATGTCGGATGTGCTGAGGGATTTCTTTTAAAAGGTGTGGAAGACAACAGCCATTGGAAAGCCGAAGGGCTGGATATTATAAAAACTGCAGTCGAATTTGCGAATAATGAACTTGGTGTGAAAGTGTATTTTGGAGTTCTGGAAGAGCTGGACGGATGCGGGGAAAGATTCGACTATTTAAGAATGAATAACGTAATAGAACATGTACAGGATCCGTTCAGGTTTTTAAAGAAGGCAAACCGGATACTGAAAACCGGCGGGTATGTTTGGTGCTCTACTCCAAATGGGGTACAGGATGGAGCGGTTCACAAAACGGCAAATAAACAGGGCACAGTACTGAATTTACTTGAAAATCACTTTTTTTACTACAAACCGCGTACACTGAAAAAAATGTATGAGGCGTGCGGATTTAAGATACTAAATTCATATTGCGAGGGCATTAAACACTCGTTGACGGATTTCGGGCTGGTCCCCGGAGCGAAGATAAAAGGGATTTTTGAAGAATATAATCTTGATGACTATAAGGATAAAAAGAATATTAAGTTTAAGTTTACAAAAGAAGACATAGAAGAAATGCGGCATAATGCCTCATTAAAAAATTATAAACTGAAGTTTGATTTATTTATTAATTATATTTCCAGGGTCAGATTGCCTTCGGTGATTCCCGTCGGACACCAGCAGAATATACTTGCAGAAAAAATATACGCCGTCTGATTATGTTATTCAGATGCAGATTGGTTAAAGCCATTCAGAAATGAAAAAGGGAAGCGATTGCTTCCCTTCAATGAACGGACTGGGCGGAATTGAACCCCGATAAGTCGGTCAAAGATTCCGATTTATCGGAAGACTTTTCAGGTGTAAACATTGCCCTCGGCATATTTTTCTTTTTATTAATTTACAAGAGGTCTGTCTGGTAAAACTTAGGAAGTATGAAAGAAACTTCTACCTTCAGTGACCATTTAGACCAGTAATCGGGTTTTTCAACATAGTAATAATAGCCTGCCTGTATGTTTACGGGAAGTTCTCCGAAAGTAAATAATCTTCCTACATCAAATCCTACAGGTACTGTCCACCTGTTGCCTTTGGATGCCTTCCAGTCGGCAGTGAATTTCGGGTTAGTACTTATGTACCAGAGATTAGGCAGATTCTTGATAATAAATACCTGCCACAGGAAATAATTTATGTCGGGATAGTTTTCGTCGCCTGCAAATGACCATGAGTTGGTTGCATACGTTCCGAAAGTCCATCCTTTCGGCTGTGTAAGAAAACATATTCCCGGACCTAAAGTCCATTTTTTAGTCCGGACAGGGTCAATCGTAGCAGTCGGGAAAGTGAATACAGGTCCGGCTCCCCATATAAATTTTCCCGGATTTGCGGGAGTGAAAAACATGTCAACTGTAATATCGCCAAGCCCTGTTACGGATTTGTTTACATCTATCGGTATAGTAAACATGGGAAAAACGGTCCTCGTTATAAGGTTTACACGTTTGCCAATCCTGAACGGCAGTACCGGCTGAAAATCCAGCTCGTTTGCCACCCGGTGATCGTTTCCGTAACCATAATCAATGTCGAATTCTGTACTGTTGGAAATCGGAAAGAAAATCAGATATGCAAGGGGGTTCTGGACTATTTTTTGCAACTGTTCGTCTGTAAGCTCCTGTCCCGGTGAAACAGAAGGCAAAAGCATCAATAATGTCAGAAGGAGCGAAAAAACATAATGTTTAGTTCTCATACGGCTTTTAATATTTAATTAAACGGCAAAATGTCTGAATGCGTTA
>JAPLFI010000355.1 GCA_026390755.1 Ignavibacteriota bacterium | reverse complement strand
TCCTTCATTCACTTCACAGCATTTAAGATCAATTGCCGGTATAGCCACAGGTCCAACTTTAGATAACAGAATTATAACAGTATGCGGTGATAATGGCACAATATACACATCCGTTAACTGGGGCGAAACATGGACTAACGGTTCACCAGCCGGAGAAACAAGACATTTCTATGGAGTATGTTTGAACGGTGTTCATAAAGGCACTGTAGTAGGAGAAATTGGTACGGGAGCCGGGAATATGGGAATGATGTATAACACAATGAGTAACGGTATGGTCGGAGTAGTACAAACCGGCACGACTCTTCCTAAAGAGTTTTCACTGAATCAGAATTACCCGAATCCGTTTAACCCGGTAACTAAGATTAGTTTTTCAATGGCGAAGTCAGGTCCTGTAATGTTGACAGTTTATGATATGACGGGCAAAGAAGTTACAAAATTAGTCAATACGACATTATCGGCAGGAAATTTCGAATATGAATTCGACGGCTCCAAACTTTCAAGCGGAATTTATTTCTACAGAATCATTACAAATGATTTCGTTGAGACGAAGAGGATGTCATTGATTAAATAACAATAATAAATTTATTCTCCCGCTCCAAATTAAATTTTGGAGCGGGAGAAAAAACTTTTAAAATAAAGATATGAAGTTAAAAAATCTTTTACCGATAGTTCTTATATTCTGTCTGTTTATGTTTGGAAGTTACAGCGCTATTGCAAACGATATTGTTGTATCAAACTTCAGCCTGACGGGACAGAACAGCACAAATCACTCCACTATGGTTAAATTCGATATCACCTGGAATAATTCCTGGCGGACTTCCTCAGCACCGTTTAACTGGGATGCCGCATGGGTGTTTGTAAAATACCGCATAGGAACAAACGCATGGCAGCATGCATGGCTGAATAATACGGGACACACGGCACCAAGCGGAAGTACGATAGATGTTGGGTTACTCGATCTTTCTTTACCATTTAACGCGACTACGAATCCGGGTTTGGGAGCATTTATTTACCGCGATGCTAACGGTACCGGTACTTTTTCAAAAACAGGTGTGCAGCTCCGCTGGAATTACGGTGCAAACGGCGTATCAGATAATGCCACAGTTCAAATACAGGTGTTCGCAATCGAAATGGTGTATGTCCCGCAGGGAAGTTTTTACGCGGGTAGCGGTGGAACGGAACTTGGTGCTTTTTACAAGTATCCCGCAACTACTAATCCTTACCAGATTATAAGTGAAGGTGCCATCGCAGTAGGAACTGAAACTAATAATCTATATTACACTGCATCTACTTATTACGGCGATGCACTTGGACCCATCCCGTCAGCCTTCCCCAAAGGTTACAATTCCTTTTACTGTATGAAGTATGAAATAAGCCAGCAGGGATATGTGGATTTTTTGAATAGTCTGACAACAACACAGGTTGTTAATCGCTACTCTTCTTCCAATACGGGTTATAGGAATGGCATTTCAGTATCAAGTGGAATTTATAGCACAACTAACCCTTATGTCGCCTGCAACAGGTTAAGTTGGGCTGATTTAGCGGCATATCTTGACTGGAGCGGTTTACGTCCGATGACAGAATTGGAATTTGAAAAATCTTGCCGCGGAACACTGCCGGCAGTCACGAATGAATTTGCCTGGGGCACAACAGGAATTGCAAGCAGTCAATACACGCTGAATAATAACGGAGCAAACAACGAAAACATAACGAACAATTACAGCACTACAGTTGGCAATGCGGCAACTTGGAATACTATAGGTACTGGTATTTATGGACCGGTTCGAGTAGGAATATTTGCGGGTAATGGATTAAACACAGGCAGGGTCTCATCAGGCGCCACATATTATGGCATAATGGAAATGAGCGG
>JAPLFI010000264.1 GCA_026390755.1 Ignavibacteriota bacterium | reverse complement strand
GTTACAAAATTGGTTAATGAATCAATTTTAGGGCTGAATCCGATTTGAGAATGGGACAATCCCGAAGTAAGTAAAATCGAAATAATTGCAAAAACGGTAAATATTTTTTTTGCTTTCATTTTTAATTTATGTTTAGATTAATTAAGTAAAAGTCATTATCACAAAATATACATAATCTTATTGTAAAAACACAACAAAAAATATACATACTTCCGATTTTTCAAATCGGTTTGCGGGAATTTATTTTTGTTGTATTAATAAGTTGAGATTGACTTTTTCATTTGAAATATATACTTTAGCAGAAATATGTATGTTTACCTAAGTATATATTCTGTCGTATTCCGTGTAATTGTTCGTTTCAGTTAATTAACTAACTAATTTCTTTGCATAATTAAAAGAAAATCTTATGAAAAAAACTATCTTCTGTCTCACTTTCCTTTTATTAATTGTTTTTAATACGGGATTGTTTGCTCAGCCGGCACCGCCAGTGCTTTTATCTCCTCCGAACGGTGCAATTAATGTTTCTTTGTTTCCGGCATTTGACTGGACTGATGTTTCCGGTGCCGCAAGTTATCAGATTCAGATTTTTCAGGGCGCTACAACAGTCTTTGACCTTTCCGGAATAACTGTTTCGCAATATACTTTGCTTAGCGCCGTACTGCAGTATAACACTGGTTATTACTGGCGTGTAAGAGCGACCGGTTCGAGCGGAACAGGAGCCTGGTCGGGCAATTTTACATTTACTACGGGTAATCCCGTTCCGGGGGTACCTGTACTGCTCGCTCCTGCTAATGGTTCAACAAACGTATCCCTTACGCCGGCTCTTGACTGGGGAGATGTTACCGCAGTCTGGTATTACAGGCTGCAGATTTCAACTTCAAACACTTTTAACACATTTGTTCTCGATCTTTCCGGACTTATAAGTTCGGGTTATGTTGTGCCTTTAGGGATTTTGTCAAACGGTATAACATACTACTGGAGGGTTAATGCCGCTAATGCTGGAGGGATAGGCGATTGGTCAACAGTATGGAATTTTACCACGATTCCTCTGCCGCCGTCTCCGCCTACTTTACTTTCGCCGTTAAATAATTCAATTAATGTTTCTACTGCTCCTTTGCTGGATTGGACTGATGCATCAGGAGCAACAGGTTATCGTGTTCAGGTATCGGCTAATTCTGCATTTACACAAATAGCCCTTGACCAGAACGTAACTGCTTCTGCATATACAGTAAGTGCTGGTCTTCTTAGCGGTCTCACTCAGTATTACTGGCGTGTTTCATCCGTTAACAGCGGCGGTGAAGGAGTCTGGTCATCAGTTTTCAATTTCCGCACGATAATCGCACCGCCGGCAGCACCTCTGCTTATTACACCGGCTAACAATGCTGTGAACATCCCGATTAGCAATGTACTGCTCGATTGGAATGATGTATCAGGTTCAACATCATACAGGGTTCAGGTTTCCACGAATTCCGGATTTACATCTACATTAGTTAATGCTGTTACCGGGAGCACTTCCCAATATACAATCGGAACCGGAATACTTCAGTATAGTACAGTGTATTACTGGAGGGCTAACTCTACAAATGCAGGCGGAACAGGCGAATGGTCGGAAGTCAGAACTTTCACAACTATAGTCACAGTTCCTGCGGCTCCCACACTCATTGCTCCTGCTAATAACGCAACAAATGTTTCTCTTACTCCTTATATGACATGGAATAGTGTCGCGGGGGCTGATTCTTACAGGTTTCAGATATCAACAAGCGCGACTTTTGCATCCTATGTCATAAATATCCCGAATATTACATCGACTATATTTCAGGTACCAAGCGGAAATCTTATCGGAAATACGCAGTATTACTGGAGAGTCGCGGCGGTAAATACAGGCGGGCAGGGTCCTTATTCCACCGTCTGGACTTTCAGAACAATGCAGACTTTTACTCTGAATCTTAAGGTTTATTTAGAAGGATTCTATAATGGTTCGACGCAGGTTCCGGATACGATAAAAGTATATCTGAGGAATTCTTCTTCTCCTTTTGCTCTCAGGGATAGTTCCACTGTTTACTTACCCGCTAACGGAAATGTTATCATCAATTTCGGAAATGCCACGAACGGCAGTTACTATATAGTCGTTAAACACAGAAACCATTTGGAAACGTGGAGTACTACGCCGCAAACTTTTTCTACGGGAAATACGACTAATTTCGATTTTACAAACAATGCCGGTAAAGCGTATGGCAATAATATGAAGCAAGTTGGCTCGGTCTGGGTTCTTTATGGAGGAGACGGTAATGCAGATGGCTATGTTGATCCGTCTGATTATAGTTTATTTATTACAGAATTCGGACTTGATGGTTACAAAGGCAGCGATTTTAACGGAAATAGTTTTGTGGACGGTTATGACCTGCCTGTACTCTATTCGAATTTTGGTAAGAGTCTGGCAAGACCATATTAATTTAAAAAATAAAAATTTAATAATTAATAATATGAAAAAAATAAGTTTTATCATACTCGCGGTGTTCCTGCTCTCCGGGATGCTTCAGGCGCAAGTCAAAACAAATTTTACTTTGCAAAACGGCAGGATTGAAAGCGGAAAATTTGTAATTGATTTATATTCGACAGTCCCCGCAGGACAAACGTGGAATGTGGGTCCTACATGTGTCCGGATGAGCTATTGGACAACAGATCCGGCAAATGCTATTTCCTTAATCACGGAAAATCCCGTAACTAACGCTAATACTAATCTTTCCGCAAACACAAATTATTCGGCTATGAAAACTACATCCATATTAAACGGGTCGGCTGTCAGTTTGAATATTTTTCTGTTTAACTCTAAACCCGCTTATGCATTAACAGCCGGCTCATACTGGATCGGAAGTCTTTATTTTAATATCGTTACTCCCGGTTCATGTATAAATATGTCATTTTATGAAGGTTCTGCTGTATTCGATGATGCTAACGGACTTGCATACGGCACAGGCTGGACAAAAATTGATCCTCCGCCGTGTATCATTTCAGGTTTAAATCAGGTATCTACAGAAGTTCCGTCCCAATTTAAACTTGAGCAGAACTATCCGAATCCGTTTAATCCCGTAACGAAAATTAATTTTGCAATCGCAAAAGCAGGATTCGTTAGTGTGAAAGTTTATGACGTTCTCGGGAAAGTTGTTGCAACGCTGGTTAATGAAAATAAAAGAGAAGGAGTCTATATTGTTGACTTCGATGCTTCGGCTTTGCATAGTGGAGTATATTTTTATAAAATGGAAACTAACGGATTTGTCAGTGTCAAGCGCATGGTTGTGGTCAAATAGCTGTAAATATATCAATTAAGCAATATTAAGGGCAACTTCTTTTTTTCGGAAGTTGCCCTGTTTTTTTTGTGCTGTTGAATTATAAAACCATTTTCCTTAAATTACATGATATATATAAAGTATTTTTTATAATTTATTAAAAACTAAATGAAAAAGTTATTCTCATCATCGGTTTTCTTAGCCGTTATTACGATAATTTTCACACTGAACTTAAACGCTCAGAATACAAACAGTCAGGAAAAATATTCTCAGGTGAGAATATTTGCGGCTTCGCAAAATGATTTCAGCAGAATGGGGAATGCGGGTTTATTTCTTGACGGAGGAATAAATTACAAAGGTCAGTATTTCGAGACCTGGCTGTCCGAAAGCGAAATAAAACTTTTACAATTATCAGGAGTACCTTATACGATAACTATTGATGACTGGATGAAGTATTACAATAGTTTTCCGAAAATGTCGCAGGGGGAAATTCAGGCGGCAATTCAGAAATCACAGCAGGATTATAATGTCAGCCATTCAATCTACGGTACAATGGGCGGACATTTGAAAGTCGCAGAAATGATTAATAAACTGGATTCACTTCGCATACAATACCCGTCATTGGTTTCAGCAAAATGGTCAATCGGCAATACTTATGAAAGCAGACCCATGTGGACTGTGCGTATTACTAAAAACCCTGACAGCCCGACGGGCAGACCCGAAATCTGGTATAACGGTGTAACTCATGCCCGAGAGCCGCTTGCAATGGAAAACGTTCTTTACTATGTTTACTGGCTCGTCGAGAATTACAATATAGACCCGATAGCAACTTATATTTTAAATAACCGTGAAATATACTGGACACCGATTATAAATGTTGACGGATATTTTTACAACGAAACGAATAGCCCTACCGGCGGCGGACAGTGGAGAAAGAACAGAAGACCGCAGACGGGTGCAACAGGCGTTGACCTGAACAGAAACTTTGGGACTTATAATTTCTGGAATTCTTCGAATAACGGTTCTTCAACTTCGCCTTCTTCCGATACATACCGAGGAACGGCTCCGTTCTCTGAACCGGAAACACAGGTCTTTAAGGCTTTCGAAAATTCAAGAAATTTCAAAGTTCAGCTGGATTATCATACTTACGGAAATTATTTAATTAAACCTTATGCATGGTGCGACCCGACTCCGACTCCCGATGACGCCGTTTATAATGAATACGGAAATGATATAGTCGCCGATAATCATTTTAGTTTTGGAACGCCATTCCAAACCGTTGGGTACTATGTCAGAGGCGGAGATTTAGACTGGCTCTACAGCACTGATTCAACCGGACATTCGAACCATATCTTCGGTATGACGCCTGAAGTCGGTGTAATAGGCTTCTGGCCCCCGCAGTCCGCTATTTTACCTGAAGCTCAAACCTGTCTGTATATGAACACATATTATTCACTGATAGCAGGTCCATACGTTGGCTTAAGAACTTCAACGTTGAATAAATCAAGTTATGTGCAAAACGAAACCGGCAATTTAAAAGTACTTTTCAGGAATAAAGGTCAGGGTACTGCTCAAAACATCAAAGTCGAATTTACGCCCGTATCAACTTATTTAACAATTCCTGTACAGGTTTATACAAAAGCATCATTGTTGTCTTTTGCATCGGACAGTGTTACGTTCAATTTCACGGTCGGCGCGGCTTCTCCTAATAATACCGCTTTAACGGGCAGGCTCAGAATCAAACAGAATGATACAATCACGATGTATGACAATACTATCAGCATATTCGTCGGAACCGGCTATACAGTTCTGGCAGACAGCGCTGAAAACGGAACTGCTAACTGGCCTACTATGACAAACTGGGCAATCGTAACAAACAAATATCTATCACCCACGCATTCGTTCAAAGGAAGCTGTACGAATTATGGAGTAAATCAGATGATATCAGTACCGCTTAATGTTTCCTCTTATCCCGCGGTATATTTAAGTTTTTATCAGAAATATGCCCTTGAAACCGGATATGATTTTGGATTTGTTGATGTATCGGGTAATAACGGAAGCACATGGCAGAGAATGGCAACATTCACCGGAAAGGACTCTGTAGCATGGAAATTCCAGAGTTTTAATTTAACTTCTGTTGTCGGCGGTTCAAACAATATGCTTGTAAGGTTCAGAGATTCCTCCGATGGTTCGGCGAACTGGGACGGATGGTATGTTGATAATATAAGGATAACCGCTTATCAGCTCGCACCTACAAATATTATAAACAACAGCAATAATCCCGCTCTGTTCTCCCTCGAACAGAATTATCCCAATCCGTTTAATCCGGTTACGCAAATTAATTATGCTATTGCGAAAGAAGGACTTGTTAGAATAACGGTATTCGATTTACTCGGAAGGGAAGTCAGGACACTTGTAAATGAAGTTAAAAAGCCGGGATACTATACGGTTGATTTCGATGGACAGAACCTTTCAAGCGGTTTCTACTTCTATAAAATGGAAAGTAATTTATTTATCGAATCGAAAAAAATGATGCTGATCAAGTAATTAAGTGATTAAGTGTTAAGTGATTAAGTGTTAAGTTTTAAGTGTTAAGTGATTAAGTGTTAACTTAACACTTAAAACTTTATTATGAAGACACTGTTATATAACTCAAAGGTTTTTCTAAAAGCTGATAAATTTACGGAAGCAGTCGGCTTGGATTCTGAAAACGGGAAGATTGTTTTCACCGGGAAAAATATCGACGCTTTAAAAAGAGATTACGACGT
>JAPLFI010000307.1 GCA_026390755.1 Ignavibacteriota bacterium | reverse complement strand
CCGCTTGGATGAGTTGAGGATAGGAGCGACAGACCAATCAAACTCGGTGATAGCTCGTACTCCCCGAAATAGCTTTAGGGCTAGCCTCGGATAAGAGTATGTTGGAGGTAGAGCACTAATTGGGCTAGGGCTGTCACAACGGTACCAAACCCAGATAAACTCCGAATTCCAATCATATGTTTTCCGGGAGTCAGGCAGTGGGGGATAAGCTTCATTGCCAAGAGGGGAATAACCCAGACCGTCAATTAAGGTCCCCAAGTTCATGTTAACAGACTAAGGATGTTGAGTTGCTATGACAACTAGGATGTTGGCTTAGAAGCAGCCATTCATTTAAAGAGTGCGTAATAGCTCACTAGTCAAGCGACTTAGCGCCGATAATACACGGGACTCAAACATGGCACCGAAATTACGGACTTCTACGGAAGTGGTAGGGGAGCATTCTATTTGCGACTGCAGTGGATGCAGGACCTTCGGGTCGAAGGTGCAGGGTGACCTGTGCTGGAGCGAATAGAAAAGCAAATGTTGGCATAAGTAACGATAATCCCGATGAAAAATCGGGACACCGAAAATCTAAGGTTTCCTGAGCAATGTTAATCATCTCAGGGTTAGTCAGTCCCTAAGGCGAGGCCGAAAGGCGTAGTTAATGGGAAACAGGTTGAATATTCCTGTACCATCGAAATTTAAATATAGGGGACACAGAAGTGAAAGGAGAGCCATCTGATGGATTAGATGGTCTAATGGCGTACGACAGGGTAACCTGTCCGAAACCAGAACGGGAGGGCGCAAGCCCACAAACTCTCCCTAATCAGGCTGTCAAGAAAAGCCTATATGTATACTAAGATGACTGTACCGTAAACCGACACAGGTAGATGGGGAGAGTATCCTAAGGTGCTCGAGTGAGCCGTGGTCAAGGAACTCGGCAAATTAACCCCGTAACTTCGGGATAAGGGGTGCTCAGATTTATCTGAGCCGCAGAGAAATGGGCCAAGCGACTGTTTAACAAAAACACATGTCTATGCTAAGACTTTAAGTCGATGTATATGGACTGACACCTGCCCGGTGCTGGAAGGTTAAGAGGAGGGGTTAGCGCAAGCGAAGCTCTGAATTGAAGCCCCAGTAAACGGCGGCCGTAACTATAACGGTCCTAAGGTAGCGAAATTCCTTGTCGGGTAAGTTCCGACCTGCACGAATGGTGTAACGATTTGGTTACTGTCTCGACCACGGGCTCGGTGAACTTGTGGTACCGGTGAAGACGCCGGTTACCCGTATATGGACGAAAAGACCCCGTGCACCTTTACTGCACCTTAGCATTGGGTTTGGATAAAGTATGTGTAGAATAGGTGGGAGACTATGAAGCGGTGGCGCTAGTCATCGTGGAGTCGCAATGTGAAATACCACCCTTACTTTGTTCGAATTCTAACCCAGTCCCCTGAATCGGGGGCGGGGACAGTGTTAGGCGGGTAGTTTGACTGGGGCGGTCGCCTCCTAAAATGTAACGGAGGCTTTCAAAGGTACCCTCAGCACGCTTGGTAACCGTGCTTAGAGCGTAAAAGTATAAGGGTGCTTAACTGTGAGACTTACAAGTCGAACAGGTGCGAAAGCAGGATTTAGTGATCCGACGGTTGTGTGTGGAAACGCCGTCGCTTAAAGGATAAAAGGTACGCCGGGGATAACAGGCTGATCTCCCCCAAGAGTTCACATCGACGGGGAGGTTTGGCACCTCGATGTCGGCTCATCGCATCCTGGGGCTGGAGAAGGTCCCAAGGGTTTGGCTGTTCGCCAATTAAAGCGGTACGTGAGCTGGGTTCAGAACGTCGTGAGACAGTTCGGTCTCTATCCTATACGGGCGCAGGAAACTTGAGAAGGCTCTCTCTTAGTACGAGAGGACCGGAGAGAACGAACCTATGGTGTACCAGTTGTCATGCCAATGGCACTGCTGGGTAGCTATGTTCGGTTGAGATAAGCGCTGAAAGCATCTAAGCGCGAAACTCGCTTCAAGATGAAGTTTCCCTTTGTAGCAATACAAAATAAGACTCCAAGGAGATTACTTGGTTGATAGGCTGCAGGTGTAAGCACAGTGATGTGTTCAGCCGAGCAGTACTAATAAGTCGAATGACTTGCCATATTATTTTTGAATTGATCAGATAGCATATGGCATCATGGTAATAACGTATTTAAATATCTAAAATTATGACGAGTTTTTCTGGCGATTCGATACAGGGGTCACACCTCTTTCCATTCCGAACAGAGAAGTTAAGCCCTGTATAACCGATGGTACTGCATGAGCAATTGTGTGGGAGAGTAGGTTTTGCCAGATATAAAATTAAGAGCCGCTGTAAAAAGCGGCTTTTTTTTTAACGATTCTATGGAATCAATGTATTTTATACTGATTTAATGATAGAAAATCGGTAACTTTATTGTTATGCCCTCGTAGCTCAGTTGGATAGAGCATCGGTTTCCTAAACCGGTTGTCGGATGTTCGAGTCATCCCGAGGGCACGTTTTTTATATTTGTTTTATCTATAATTTGCAGACATGAGAAAAGTTGTTTTGATAACAGGCGCCGCAAGACGATTAGGCAGAGATATAGCTGTATCACTTGCCGAAGACGGCTGTGATATTATTGTAAATTATAATAATTCTAAGCAGGCAGATGTAACAGAAACAATAAAATGCATTGAAGCAACCGGTTCTAATGCTATCGCAATTAAGGCTGATATATCAAATGTAACAGAAATAAAAAAAATGTTCGGAAAGATAAGGGAAAATTTCGATTCACTTGATGTTCTTATTAATAATGCCGCAATATTTGAAGAAGTAGATTTTTTCGATATCGACGAGCATATTTTTGACAGATTTATCAATACTAACTTAAAAAGTGTTCTTTTCTGTTCGATTGAATCGGCAAAAATGATGCATAAAAGCTCTGCTATTCCCAAGAAAATTGTTAATATTGCATCACTGGGCGCATTCATGAACTGGCAGTCTTATATACCGTATTCAGTTGCTAAAGCAGGTGTTGTTAAGCTTACGCAATTAATGGCAAAACGTCTGGCTCCGGATATTCTTGTAAATGCAATCGCACCCGGAACTATTATTATCGGTGATGATAAAAATAGTTCGGTAAATACCGGCGATAAAAAAAAATACCCTTTAAAGAGATTCGGGAAAAGTACTGATATAACATCGTTAGTCCGGTATCTTATTAAAGAAAACACTTTTATTACAGGCCAGACAATAAAAATTGACGGCGGCCGTATTCTGTAACATGTTTTACAGCATATTTTGTAATTAATTTAAAATTTTGATTAAAATGGATCATTTAAACAGGGCACCAAAAGCATATAAAGATAACTCATTTCTGAATTCACCTGCGGCAAGACCCGTAAGATTATTAACAGAATATCTTGAACCTTTTGACCGATTAAAAAGATTTGATATCAATGACACAATTGTGTTTTTCGGTTCTGCGAGAATATTGCCGGCTAAAATGGCAAAAAAAAACCTTAGCGATCTTAAAAATAAATTAAAAAAACTTTCGGCTAAAAATAAAAAAGATTTCAATAAAATTTTAAATGATATTGAATATGCTAAAATGGATGTGGAAATGTCCAGATATTACGAAGATACTGAAGAACTTGCGTATAGATTAACTAAATGGTCGAAAAGTCTGAAGAAAGGTAACAAATTTGTAATATGCTCAGGCGGGGGACCCGGTATTATGGAAGCCGCCAACCGCGGTGCGCACAGAGCAAGCGGACTTTCGGTCGGATTTAATATATCATTGCCTTTTGAACAATTTCCCAATAAATACATATCAGAATCACTTAATTTCGAATTCCATTATTTCTTTATGCGGAAATTCTGGTTTGCGTATTTAGCCAAGGCATTGGTTATTATGCCCGGCGGATTTGGAACGCTTGATGAACTTATGGAAATTCTTACGCTTGTACAGACAGAGAAACTGAACAAGAAAATGAAGATTATTATTTACGGAAAAGAATTCTGGGACAGAGTAATAAATCTCGAAGCTTTTGCGGAATTAAGAATGATATCTCCGCAGGATTTAAAGTTATTCAAGTTCGTAAGCACGGTTGATGAAGCATTTGATGAGTTAAAAAAATCTCTGAATGAAAGTTATGTCAAGAAATAAGTGCCGGGAATTCGGCGGAAAAGAATAAAAGTGTAACTAATTTTCAACAATAAGGAAAAAATATGTTTATCAGTATGACAGGTTTCGGCGCTGCCGAAGATAATTTCAAAAAAAGTAAATATACAATTGAAATACGCTCAATCAACAGCCGTTTTTGTGAGATTTCATTGAAGTATCCTAAATATTTATATAGCAAGGAATTTGAGCTGAAAGAAGCAATCAGAAAAAATATTTCACGCGGCAAGTTAAATGTAAATATTAACAGAGAAAGCAGTGACGAAAGAGGAGGAAATCTTACTTTAAATGATGCCAGTGTTAAAGAGTACATAGTTCTTCTTAAAACTTTAAGAAAAAAAATAAATTCAAAAGAAAAAATCAGGCTTGACCATGTTTTACATTTTACCGAATTTCTGATGAAGGATACCGAATCAGAGATTGATGCCGAAGAGTTTACTTTTATTGTTAAATTGCTTGAAAAGGCACTGGAAGACCTTGGAGTAATGAAAAGGAAGGAAGGGAAATACCTCGAAGAGGATGTTCTTAAACGTATTGATTTTATTGAAAACGAGAATAATGAAATTATAAGTCTTGGCAAAGCAAATACGGACATAGAAAAACAGAAATTTTACGAAAAACTCGCTTCATTAGTAATTGATAAAAATGTTATAGACGATAAAAGGCTTGAACTGGAAATTGCTATCATGCTTGAAAAAATGGATATTACGGAAGAATGCGTACGCTTGCAAAGTCATTTGAAGTTCTTCAGAGAATCAGTTAATTCAAATGAAAACGCGGGCAGAAAACTTAATTTTCTGATGCAGGAAATGAACAGAGAAATTAACACAATAGCTTCTAAAGCGATGGATGCCGATATTTCGCAAAAAGTCTCTGTATTGAAAGAAGAATTGGAAAAAATACGCGAACAAATTCAGAATATTGAATAAATTTAAATATTAACTAAGAATGCTATTCGTATTTTCAGCACCGTCAGGGTCCGGTAAAACTACAATCGTAAGAGAAATATTAAAATTGCACACGGAATTTATTTTTTCTGTTTCAGCCACTACACGTACTAAGAGGGAAAATGAAACTGACGGTAAAGATTATATGTTCATTACTAAAGAGGATTTTCTTCAAAAAATCGAAAGCGGCGATTTCATAGAATACGAATTAATTTATGATAACAATTATTACGGCACATTAAAATCCGGCGTTGACTCATGCCTGAAACAAAACAAAAAAGTGCTGTTTGATATTGACGTGAAAGGGTCTCTTGCAATAAAGAAGCTTTATGGTGATAAAGCGGTTTTGATTTTCATAAATCCGCCCGATAAAGATTCTGTGAGAAAAAGACTTGAGAAAAGGGGGTCAGAAACACCTGAAACACTGGAAATAAGAATGAAAAGGTTTGATTTTGAAATGGAAAAAAAAGAAGAATTTGACTATGTTGTTAATAATGATGATATTACCAAGGCTGTATATGAATCAAATAAAATAATCTTAAAATATATATAAGGAGAAGTAATGGCAATAAAAACTATTGATCTTAAGGAATTCGAAAAAAACGCCGAGAATGTTTACGAAGCTGTTGTAATCGCGTCGAGACGCGCAAGGCAGATTAATGACGAATCGAAGCTTGAACTTTCTCAGAGACTTGAGCCGGTTATCGCCAAAGAAACTGAAGATGATACAATCATGAATCAGGATAAACTCAACATTTCACTTGAGTTTGAAAAACGCACGAAACCAACTCAGGATGCAGTTGATGAAATGATGCAGGATAAGTTGAGTTTCAGATACAGAGATGCTACTTAAATCCGGGATTATGTATTAGGGATTCGATTGTGTTAAAAGGAAAAAAAATTCTGGTCGGAATATCCGGAGGGATTGCCGCTTATAAGGTTTGCAGTCTTATTCGTTTGTTTGTTAAGAACGGTGCTGATGTGCGCGTAATAATGACGCCGTCTGCCGTAAATTTCGTTTCTCCTCTTACACTTTCCGTCCTCTCGAAGAATGAAGTCATAATAAATATGTTTCCGGAGAATAAGGATTTATCTAAAGCAGAGAAAGTCGGCGCCGGGACCTGGCATATTAATCTCGGAATATGGGCTGATGTTTTCCTCATAGCGCCGGCTACAGCTAATACTATCTCAAAAATATATGCCGGTATTTCCGATAATTTTCTTCTTTCGGTTGCTCTTGCATCGCGCTGTCCGGTTATACTTGCCCCGACAATGGATGAAGATATGTACTGCAACAAAATAACCCGGAGAAACATTGAAGGCCTAAAATCCTTTGGATTTAAAGTTATTGATCCAGTTGAAGGAGAGCTGGCGAGCGGGCTTTTCGGAAAGGGAAAAATGCCGGAACCGCAGAGTATTTTAGATTTTACAGCTAAGATTCTTAATCCGAAAAAGGACCTCGGAGGAATAAAAGTGCTTATCAGCGCAGGACCAACACAGGAACCAATTGATGCGGTCAGATATATATCAAATTACTCAAGCGGCAGAATGGGATTTGAACTTGCCCGGGCGGCGAAAGAAAGGGGAGCCGATGTTACTCTTATTACCGGACCGGTTCATCTTCACGAAGCTCCCGGAGTTAAAAGAATTAATGTTAAAACTTCTTCCGAGATGTTAGATGCCGTAAGAAAGAATTTCAGGAATAAAGAGCTCGTGATAATGTCAGCCGCAGTAAGCGATTTTACCCCTGTAAAATTATCAGATAAAAAGCTTAAGAAAGAAGAACTTGGGACTAATTTCTCCTTAAAACTGAAAAAAACGGAAGACATTCTGCGGTATCTCGGTGATAACAAGGATGGATTTAAACTTATCGGATTTGCGCTTGAAACGGATAAAGGGATTGAAAATGCAAGGAAAAAACTGAGAGAAAAAAATCTTGATGTTATTGTGCTTAATAATCCTTTGGAAAGCGGAGCCGGTTTTATATCGGAAACAAATATTGCCGTATTAATTGACAATAAAAACATAGTAAAACTGCCGAAGATGAGTAAATATGAATTAGGAAATATGATACTGGATTACTACTTAAAAAATCTTTGATTAATATAAATCTCAGTCAGCGGAAGATCCTGCGAATTGACAGATAACCCTAAAAAATTTATAGCGGAATGTATTGAATTTCTAAAGTACGAAAAGTTACATTATTCAAGAAAAATTCCGATAGATACACTGACAGAAGAGCTTAGCGAAGATTACATTAATATTAATTATTTAAAAGAAAATATTTCTGATAAACTTCACGATAAACTTCACGATAAACTTCCGAACAGCTCTACCGATGATTTTCAAAATATTATTCCGGGTAATGAAATATTTAGTGACGGTATAGCAAATCGAAAGGCACAAAAAGATTTTGAGGATAAATGGATGTCTATAGAGTCATTAACCGCTTTTAATTCCGAAATAGGCAATTGCATGAAATGTCCGCTCGGCAAGACGAGAACAAAATTTGTTTTCGGAGCCGGTAATCCGGACTCGGATATCGTGATAATCGGCGAGGCACCCGGAGCAGATGAAGACAGACAGGGATTGCCTTTTGTAGGAAGAGCAGGAAAACTATTAACTGATATTCTTAAAGCAATTGACTTATCCCGTGATGAAGTATTTATATGCAACATATTGAAATGCAGACCTCCCGAAAACAGAAATCCCTTACCGGAAGAAATTAATAAATGCGAGCCGTATCTTTTTAAACAGCTTGAATTAATAAAACCGAAATTTATTTTAGCGGTCGGAGCTTTTGCGGCACAGACGCTTTTAAAGTCGAAAGAACCTCTGGGTAAATTAAGGGGTAAGTTTTTTGATTTTCATTATTCGGGCAGTAATGCAAGGTTATTGGTTACTTATCATCCTGCGGCTCTCCTCAGGAATCCAAACTGGAAACGTCCGGCCTGGGATGATGTAAAACTATTCAAAAAAGAGTATGATAAAGAAAAAGAAAAATCAGAAGGATAAAGAAATTCTCAATGAGGAGTTTTTTGACGAAGGTCGGAAACCGCCCAGTGCGATAGAGTTAGAAAGTCAGATACTCGGCGCTATCTTGATTGATAATCAGGTTTACAATGAAGTTGCCCAGTTTGTTAATTACGCACATTTTTACAGACAGCAAAACGGAATAATTTTTAATGCAATGATGAGCCTTGACGGTAAAGGCGAACCCATAGATGCAAATACTTTAAAAGAAGAGTTAATCAGGCTTGGAAAACTGGAAGAGGCAGGAGGTATTGAATATATTATTGATCTTACCACATCAGTATCAACATCGGCGAATACGGAATACTATGCGAGAATTATATATGAGAAATATATTCTAAGGGATTTAATACACATTGCTTCACAAATCGTTGAAAAATGTTTTGATCCTACTACAAATCCATTCGGCATTCTCGATGATGCGGCGAAAGATATTCTCGACGTATCGGAATCTTTTTCGAAGAAAAAAGTTATTGCAATCAAGGACGAGATTGTTAAGTTGTATGAAGATTTGGGCGAAAGAAAAGCTTTAGGGAAAAGCGGGTTACCCGGAATACCCTCGGGATTTGACAGACTCGATGAGATGACCTCAGGTTTTCAGAATTCCGAACTGATTATCATTGCCGGCAGACCTTCTCACGGAAAAACGGCTTTAGGGATTAACATTGCGCGTAATGCTGTTATGGATTATAAGAAGACAGTTGCGTTTTTTTCTCTTGAGATGACCACGAGGGAAATCGGAACACGGCTTATTTCGAGCGAAGCTCTTGTTGACGGTTCGAAACTTAAAAGCGGAAAAACTTCCCAGGAAGAATGGAGCAGGGTGGCTAGTGCGATTCCGAAACTTAAATTAAACCTTTTTATTGACGACACGAGTGAATTGTCCGTGCTCGAGCTCAGAGCTAAAGCAAGAAGATTGAAGCAGGAAGAAGGTATTGATATGATTATTGTTGATTACCTTCAGCTTCTTAAAGGACAGGAGAATCACGAACGCCGTGACCTTGAAGTAGCTTACGTTTCAAGAAGTTTAAAAGCACTTGCAAAAGACCTGAAAATTCCCGTTGTAGCATGCGCACAGCTCAACCGGGGTATAGAACTGCGTTCTAAAGAAAATAAACCTCAGCTTGCCGACTTAAGGGAGTCGGGTTCGATTGAACAGGATGCTGACGTGGTGATATTCGTTCACAGACCTTTTTTGGTAAAAAAACCCGACAGTATAGACCCTAAATACGAAGAAATTCGGAAACAAGCAAATATTACAATCGGAAAGCAGAGAAACGGTCCTACAGGACATTTTGATCTGATTTTTTTACCTGAATATACAAGGTTTGAAAATGTGACAAGGGCACCTATAGCAGATCCTGGCGATATACAGGATAGTTTTTAGTATTTATTTTAATTATGAAAGTTGAATCGGAATAATTTCCACTCCTTCATTTCTTTTGCGCCGAGACGTTCATAAAAATTTATCGCCTTCTTATTCCAGTCAAGCACAATCCATTCCATTCTCCCGCATTTTTCTTCATGAGCAATACTGATAAGCTTATTCATCAGCAGTTTACCGGCGCCGGATCCTCTGTGAGCAGAACAGACATAAATATCCTCAAGATAAAGAGTACGTTTTGCAAGAAAAGAAGAATATGTGAAATAATAAAACGCGTACGCAATTACTTTTCCGTCATTTAAAGCGAGCAGTATCCGGTAATATGGGTTCTCCGAAAATGCGTGTTTTATCAGCCTGTTTTGTTCTTTTATGCCCGGCGGAGAAAGTTTCTCGAATTCTGCAAGTTCAATTATAAGACGCAGTATTTCTTTCGCATCGCTGCGGCGCGCTTTTCTGATTTTAATTTCCATTTTAGTTTTCATTCAATGTTCTTAAATTCCGTAAACTATAATATTATGATAAGAAAAATTTGTTTCAATCCATTTCACATTTACACAGTTGCTGTATTATTCATCTTAGTGTTAATTATACCTTCGATTTCTAAAGCTGATGATGAATATGAAATATCAAAGTGCAGAAAAAAACTTGAAAAATTTAAAAATTCCGGTCTGTCATTCAATGAGATGGAAATCGGCGAAATTATAGCCGAAGTAGGAAAAAGTTTTCTTGGCACTGAATACGTTGCAGGAACGCTTGATGAGAACACCGGTCCCGAAAAACTGGTTATAAAAATAACAGGGCTTGACTGTGTTACTTTTGTGGAATGCACTTTGGCAATGTCGAGAATGTTTAAAAAGGATAAGTTTGATATGGATAGTTTTAAGAAGGAATTGCAGTATATCCGGTACCGGCAGGGAGAAATTGAAGGCTATTCTTCACGGTTGCATTATTTTACCGATTGGATTCTTGATAACGAACAAAAAGGAGTTGTTAAAGATGTAACAAAAGAAATCGGAGGAACGGCGTATAACAAGAACATTGATTTCATGACAACACATATTTCTTTATACAAACAACTCACGGAAAATGATGATTTCACAAATGATATGAGAAACGTTGAAAAAACATTGAATAAAAACCAGTTTTATTATATACCAAAATCAGTAGTTGATGATTATTATGATTTGCTCCGTACGGGCGATATTATTGCAACAACAACTGATATTAAAGGACTTGATGTTACACATACGGGATTTGTGTATAAGGATAACGGGAAAACATATTTCCTGCATGCCTCGATACAAAAAAAGAAAGTGATAATATCAGACGAAGAATTAAAGGAATATCTGAAAGGAAATAAAAAACAGTCAGGTATAATAGTTGCGAGGCCCGTCGCACCATAATTTATGACGAGTTCCTGTATTCCCGAATATTTCCTGCTCTGCCTATTATATTACTTAATCGGTTCGGTTCCGACGGCATATATTATATTGAAATATTTCAGCGGAAGTGATATTACTGAGGAAGGCTCGGGAAACGTTGGCGCGTTAAACAGTTATGAAGTATCAAAATCAAAGACTATTGGAGTTGCCGTTCTTGTAATTGATTTTTTAAAAGGGTTTATTCCTTCGGTGTTACTTTTTCGTTTTTATGTGCATGATATTTCCTTCGTCTTCATACCGATTGTTCTGCTTGTTGCGGGACATAATTTTTCTGTATGGATAAAGTTCAAAGGAGGACGCGGACTTGCAACAACAGCAGGTATTGCCCTCGCTGTCAATTTTTGGTTTTTAATCCTATGGTGTACTTTATTCTTTATTTTCTTTTTGCCTAAAAGAAATGTTCATATCGGAAATATTGCCGCGACATTGTTATTACCGGTAGCATTCGTATTCAGTAAACTATTGTTGCCGGAAAGTGATTCCTATCTGGTTTCGAACTTCGGTGTTTACTTTAGTCTGATAACTGCTATCTGTCTTTTAATACTGCTTAAGCACATAAATCCATTTCTTGATATTCTGAAAAACAGAAAAAAATGAATTATTTAATTTAATTTCTCGAATAAGTCTGACGAAGTGAGTAACCGGAAACTTTGAGAAACAAATTTTTACCGACTTAATAAAGTATCAGGGTTCTTAAATAACTCTTCCAGTTTACAGAAGAATTTGCCGATGTGAACCCCGTCCATAAGACAATGATTTACCTGCACTGAAAAAGGCATCATTATTTTACTATCGCGTCTGTATTGCTTTCCCCAGATTATGCGGGGTATAGAATCAGCAGGGTTAATTTTCATCGGATTGCTTGCATGTGTAAAAGATATCCACGGAAGGCTTGAAGTGTAAATAAGGTCATCGCGCTTTTTATCATCTTCGTCCATTACGATATTGTTTTTTACGGATGCAGAAACCTCATCATAGGACATCGAGAATACGGTAAAGGATTCACTGTACGGAATAATACAATTGCTGTAAACATCTTCGTCGGCGAGTACTGTTGTTCCGGCATGCACTATATCAAGAACCTTTATGCGGTTTCCCTTAATCCGGTAACGGAATTCTTCTATAGAATTGCAGGTCTTCATTACAGCAAACAATACCGCAGTATTTATTGATATTCTTTTTTCGCGCATCAGACGGTAAGTTGAAGTTATATTAACATCAGAACATATCGTGAAATGCGGCCAGTCAAATTTTCTGAAAAAAGCAAAGTGCTTTTTCCGTTTCCATTTATTTGGATTTATGTAATGCATAATACAATTTCGAAAAAAAATATCTATATTAATAGGAAATCTTTAATATATTTCATATCTTTATAAAATATACGACATTACCTGTTTTTTTATCTGGTAAACAAGACAATTTTCTATATATATTATATAATTTATCAGATTAAATATTGTTAAATTATTAAATAAATGAAAGAAGAAATTTACTCCGTAATAGCGGGGACCGGAAGTTACATACCTGAAAAAATAGTTCCGAACGATAGTTTCTTATCCAATACTTTTTATGACGGTGCGGGAAAGGTACTTGAATTACAAAATTCCGATATAATAGAAAAATTCAGGAAAATCACCAATATATCAGAAAGACGATATATCGGTGACGAATATGTCTCATCGGATATGGCATCATTTGCCGCCGAAAATGCTATAAAATCTTCAGGGGTAGATCGTGAAACCCTTGATTATATTATTGTAGCTCACAATTTCGGAGATGTGAAAATTAATAACCGGAAAACGGATATCGTTCCGAGCATAGCATCACGCGTAAAGTACAATCTCGGAATCCAAAATCCTTTTACGGTAGGATATGATATTATTTTCGGATGTCCCGGATGGTTGCAAGGCGTGATACAGGCTAATTATTATATTAAATCCGGTGACGCAAAAAGAGTTATGATAATCGGCACGGAAGCTTTATCACGGGTTTCTGATCCGCATGACCGTGACAGCATGATTTATTCTGACGGCGCAGGCGCTGTGATATTTGAAGGAAAAGCGAACCCCGTACCGGTTGGAATTCTTTCGTGCACAGCCCGAACTGATTCTTATGGATATGCTTATTTACTGGGAATGGATACTTCATTTAATCCGGACTTTCAGACAAAAGATATATTTCTTAAAATGAACGGACGGAAATTATATGAATATGCTCTTAATTTTGTTCCCGTTACGGTAAAAAACTGTATTGAGAAAGCAGGCCTTGCTATAGGTGATATAAACAAGGTACTGATACATCAGGCGAATGAAAAGATGGATGAAGCCATATTGCAGAGACTTTTTAAACTTTGCGGCAAAAAAGAAATACCAGAAAACGTGATGCCGATGACTATCAATAAATTGGGCAATAATTCTGTGGCAACATTGCCGATATTAATTGACCTTATTTTAAAAGGTAATCTCAGCGGACACAGTATTTCTGTGAATGATAACTTAGTCTTTGCCTCAGTCGGAGCCGGAATGAATATCAACTCTTTTGTTTATCGGGCATAAAATTCCGATTCGCAATTTTAATATATAAACAGGAATAAAATCTTATTTTCTGCGTTTGAACTTGTCTTCTTCGAGTGTGAATGTTATTGATATTCGGTGAGTGTTACCGAGTTGTTCATCACCGTCAAATTTGGCAAAAGAATAATCAATATTAATTTTTGGCAGTGTAACTCCGGCGCCAAGCGTAAGATTTCCTAATTCATTGTAGCCGCCGCGAATGCTGAAAAGATTTTTGTAAGCATATTCGAGTCCGCCGTGAAAATCGAAAGAAACAGGTCCGATATTGGCATTAGCTGCTGTGCGCCGGTTTTCGAATCTCACGTCGAAATCAACCGCCGGAGTGATAACTCCGCTCAGAAAATCAATCAAATAAGCCGCACCAATTTTTGCAGTAGGGGAAATAACTTCCTTTTTTCCGGTACTCCAGGTTACATAAGTAGTTGTAATATCCTGTAAATTTGCTCCCAGTAATAATTTCTCAACAGGTGTATATGCAAGTCCGACGTCAAATCCGAGTCCCCATGCACCTTCCTCGGCTATGTTTCTGCGCAATACTTTCAGGTTTGCGCCGTAGGAGAAATTGTCCTTTGGTTTTTTTGAATAAGTCAGGTAAAAAGCATAATCGCCCGAATTAAAATATTTTACTTTATCAGGATCGAGCCTTTCTCCGGGGTCAAGTTGTCCGTTCCCGTTAAGGTCAATCAGGGCACCTCTTGTATCAGGAATATCGTCAATGCCCATTGCAATAACGCTTAATCCCAGAGACGCGTTTTTCCCGAAAGGAACTGCCACTCCGCCGTAGTTATAATTTACGAGACCGGAGAATCTTGAATCATGCATTAACGAAAGCTGAGGATAATTAATGGCGGATAATCTTGCAGGATTCCAATATCCGGCAGTTACGTCATTAACGAGCGCAACGTAAGCTCCGCCCATTCCGAGCGGTCTGCCGCCTACACCTATTGAGATAAACTCACCGGCATATTTATTACCGCTTCCCTGAGCAAAGGATACAATATTCAAAGAGAGCACTATCAGCAGTGCCGATAGTGATAATCCGAAAAATTTCATTTTAAGTATTTTTATTTGTACAATGCCGTACAAAAGTACAATAATCTTTTCTCCTTTGCTCCAATAATGGACAATATAAGACATTTAATCAATACTAAAAGTGACTTTTATAATGCATTAAAAGCAAAACTATTTTCCTAAGCTATTACTATTTCAATTTAATAAGTGTTTTATTTTTGATACATTTTACAATAGGATTCCAAATTTAAAAATTGATATTTCCAATGAAAAAACATATAAGAGCCTTTCGGGTTTTATTAATCACTTTTATTACCATTCTGAATTTTTGTAATTCTCAGTCTCAGGATAAATTCGCAAGCATAATTACTAATAAATCCACAAAACTAAATTCACCTTTATTGACTCCGGAAGTTCTCTGGTCTTTCGGACGCGTAAGTGATGTAAGTGTTTCGCCGGACGGAAGGGATGTTTTATACGGTATAAGGAATTTTAATATTCAGATGAATAAAGGGCAGACTGATTATTATATACTAAGTATAGACGGAGGTTCTCCTAAAAGACTTACGGAATCATCGGACGCTAAGTTCTCGGCAAAGTGGCGCCCTGACGGTTTGAAAATAGGATTTATTTCTACAAGAAGCGGCAGTCCGCAGATATGGGAAATAAATCCGGACGGAAGCGGTATTAATCAGGTAACAAATATTACCGATGGAATTAATGATTTTCTGTATTCTCCGGACGGTAAGAAGATGCTATATCTTAAAGACATAAAAATTGATAAAACAACCCAGGATATTTTCCCTGATTTACCAAAGGCAAATGTGAGAATTATAAACGACCTTATGTATCGTCATTGGGATGAATGGGAAGACGGTTTATACAGCCATATATTTATTACTGCCTATTCAGACGGAAAATCAGCCGAAGGATATGATATTATGACCGGAGAAGCTTATGATGTTCCGCTCAAACCATTCGGGGGAATTGAACAAATTGCATGGAGTCCCGATTCAAAAACAATTGCTTATACATGTAAAAAACAATACGGGAAGACGTATGCGCTTTCCACAAATTCAGAAATTTATCTTTACAATTCAGACACAAAGCTGACGTCCAATTTAACTGAGGGTATGATGGGGTTTGATACAGCGCCGTCTTTTTCGCCGGACGGGAAATGGATTGCATGGACTTCAATGGAGCGCGACGGTTATGAGTCGGATAAAACACGTCTGTTTATTTACAATTTCGAGACTAAAGAGAAAAGATATTGCACGAAAGATATTGAGCAGAACGCCGAAGGATTATCATGGACGGAAGATTCAAAGTCTGTTTATTTTATAAGCGGTATAAGAGCTGTCGAAGAAATTTTCAGATACGAAATTATAAGTAACAGAATTATACGGGTTACAGACGGAATACATAATTACCTTTCAGTGATTCCTGTTAAAGACAGGTTGATTGCAACGCGCCAGTCTATGTCAAAACCAACCGAAATTTATTCTGTTAATTCTTCTACCGGCGAGTCAACAGAGATTTCGTTTATCAATAAAAGCATTCTTGAACAGTTAAAATTCGGTGAAGTTAAAAAACGAATTGTCAAAACAACCGATGAAAAAGACATGCTTGCGTGGGTAATTTATCCGCCGGACTTTGACCCAAATAAAAAATATCCTGCTCTGTTGTTCTGTGAAGGCGGTCCGCAAAGCACGGTCAGTCAGTTCTGGAGCTACAGGTGGAATTTTCAGATGATGGCGGCGAACGGATATGTAATAATTGCGCCGAACAGAAGAGGATTACCTTCGTTTGGTATGGAATGGCTTGAACAGATCAGCGGGGATTACGGCGGTCAGAATATGAAAGATTATCTAAGCGCTATTGATGACATAGCCAAAGAACCATACATTAATAAAGACAAACTCGGCGCGGTGGGGGCGAGTTACGGAGGATTTTCAGTTTTCTGGCTTGCGGGTAATCACGAAAAAAGATTTAAAGCTTTCATTGCTCATGACGGAATGTTCAATCTTGAAAGTCAATATCTTGAAACAGAGGAAATGTGGTTCGCGAACTGGGATTTAGGAGGACCATACTGGGACAAAGGAAATGAAATTGCTCAGAAATCTTTTTCAACATCTCCGCATAAATATATAGACAAATGGGATACTCCTATTCTTGTTATACACGGTGAAAAAGACTACAGAATAGTTTATACGCAGGCAATGCAGGCATTTAATGCGGCTATACTGCGCGGCGTGCCTGCACAGATGATGCTTTTCCCCGAAGAGAACCATTGGGTTCTCACCCCTCAGAACGGAATTGCATGGCAGAGGACTTTTTTTAACTGGCTTGATAAATGGCTGAAGTAATAAATAAATTTTTTTTATATGCTGAAGTATGATGATAAAGATAGTGTTATGCTGTCAGTCAAAGAATTACCGAAATCTGACAGACCGAGGGAACGTATTCTAAAAGAAGATCCGGCAGGTTTAGAGAAACATGAATTGCTCGCAATAATATTGAGAACAGGCAATAAAGGCGAAGATGTTCTTGATTTCTCTTACCGGATACTTAAGAAATATAAAGGACTTGAAGATTTATTTGAAGCTTCTGCCGAAGATTTGAAGAAGATAAAAGGATTAGGTCCCTCTAAAATTGCCGAGCTTTTAGCGTGTATGGAACTTATAAAACGCTATAATAAAGAGAAGACTAAGAAAATCAGAGACAGGCTTCAAGGAAATTCAATATCGGGACCGGAGATGGCGGCTGAACGTCTTCGCTCGTTTGTAAAGGATTATGATAAAGAGCAATTCTTTGTACTGAGTTTTGACGTTAGGAACAAATTTATTGAAGTAGATGAAATATCCCGCGGCACTTTAACGGCAAGTTTAGTTCATCCCCGCGAAACATTTGAAGCGGCGATAAGAAGGCATGCGGCGTCAATAATTGTAGCTCACAACCATCCTTCCGGAGATTCAGAACCTTCCGAGGATGATATAAAAATTACCCGAAGGCTCTATGAAGCGGGAAAAATTATGGCAATAGAATTATTAGACCATATTATTTTCACCAGAGATTCACACAGAAGTCTTAAAGAAAAAGGAATATTATAAAATATAAACAATGGAATATAAAGATTATTACAAAATATTAGGAGTTGACAAGAAGGCTTCGAAAGATGATGTTAAAAAAGCTTTCCGAAAACTGGCTATGAAATATCATCCGGACCGCAATAAGGGTAAAAAAGAAGCGGAAGAAAAGTTTAAGGAAGTCAATGAGGCGAATGAAGTGCTTAGCGACGATGAAAAAAGAAAAAAATATGATGAACTTGGAACAAACTATCAATACTATCAGCAATCCGGCGGAGAGAGTCAGGGATTTGACTGGTCGCAATATACTAATCAGTATAGAAATAGTCAGCGCGCCGGCAGGCAATCAAACCCGGCAGACAGTGAATTTGGAGATATGTTCGGAAGCGGCGGAGGATACTCTGATTTCTTCGACATGCTTTTCGGACAGGAATTTGACGGCTCAAGAAAATCCCGCGGAGGGAAAACCCGGCGCGCTGCAATTGTTCAAGGGCAGGACTATAGGGCAGAAATGGAAATTTCCCTTGAAGAAGCATATCATGGTTCGGAACGTATATTCAGTCTTAACAGTCAGTCAATTAAATTAAAAATTAAACCCGGAATTCCGGATGGACATATTTTGAAACTGCCCGGGAAAGGCGGCTCGGCGGCAGGAGGAGGAAAGTCCGGTGATTTATTAATTACAATAAAGATACAAAGAAATCCGAAATTTGAAAGAAAATTTGATGATTTATACACCGACCTCCGTATCGATTTATATACGGCGATGCTTGGAGGTAAAGCGGAGTTGAAAACATTGAAAAATATTATAAAAATTGATATCCCAAAGGAATGCGAGGAAGGAAAAATTTTACGATTGCAGAGAATAGGCATGCCAAAATATGGATATGCAAATTCATTCGGTGATATGTATGTAACAATTAAAGTAGATTTACCAAAAAATCTTAGTGCCAAAGAAATTACTCTCATCAAGGAATTAAAGAAACTTCGTTCATAATTAAATTGCAATAATTATCAATTATTTATATATTTAGAGTTACTGAGAAAATCAGCGGGAATGGCGAAACTGGTAGACGCACCATCTTGAGGGGGTGGCGCCACGTCGGCGTGAGGGTTCAAGTCCCTCTTCCCGCACTGAAGTTCCAAATTAAGTTCATAAACAAGTTTTAATTACCGAAATAATCCGGCGTTTTTTTCATCCTTACGAAGACCTGAGTTAAAAATGAAATGATTCAGGATTCAGTCAAAAATAAGTGCTATTCGCTTCTATTAAGTTAAATCACTTGATTATTTGTGAAAATAATAATATTTTTACCTTTTTAAATAATTTTTATAATATATAACCGAATGGCCAAGGCTAAGAGAAATTACGAAATTTACATTATTCTCGATGGGAATTCTGAAGACCCCGTTATCGAAGATATTATTACAAAATACGAAAGCTGGTTAAAAAAGAATGAGGCGGAAATTAATATTATTGATAAAATCGGAAGAAGAAGGCTTGCATACGCGATAAAACGCATACAAAATGGTTACTATATTTGTTTTGAAGTTTTAGCGCCTGCTGAAATTATAGCAAAGCTTGAAAGGGCTTTCAAACTTGACGATAACGTAATACGTCATCTCACTGTTCTGATGAGTAAACAGGAACTCAGGGATAAAAATGAACATATTAAAAAAAGAGCTGCGATTATTGCAAAAGTCGAAGCTGATGCAAAAGAAAAAGAGGCTATTGCTCTTTCGGAATCAGTTCAGGTTGAGAACAAGGATAAAACAGAGGCATAATAGAGAGTGTATTGTATTTCGTAAAAAATAATTATTAAATTATTAACACTTGGAGGTAAAACATGGCTGAATTTAAGATGCCCGAATTAAACAGCGTTATCGTCGCCGGAAATCTTACTAAAGACCCGATATTCAGGCAAACAACTAACGGAACACCGGTCGTTAATTTTTCTATTGCCAGTAACAGGAGATTTCGTGATAAAAATGACGAATGGAAAGAAGACGTATGCTATGTCGGTATAGTTGCATGGAACAGGCTTGCGGAAAGTTGCAGGGATAAACTTAAAAAAGGAAATGCAGTATTAGTTGACGGCGAACTTCAGAGCAGGACTTTTAAGACAGAGGACGGATCTAACAGAACTATCGTTGAAATTAAAGCCAGAAGAATTCAATTTCTGAACAAACGGGGCGGAGGTGAATTATCGGGAGATGAACCTTCAACATTTACCGACGAAAGCTTTGATGCATTATTATCACCCGAAGATTCAGATTTAATACACAGTAAATAATTTTTGAAAAATAATTTCAGTTACGACTGGAGAAATTCCATTATTATATTTAAAGGATACATTAAGTTATGAAAGTAATATTAAAAAAAGATTTTGATTTGTTAGGTAATACAGGCGAAATTAAAGAAGTAAAAGACGGATACGCGAGGAACTATCTTATTCCACAGGGAATTGCTACTATTGCTTCTTCCTCAAATATTAAATCTTTTGAGGAAATCAAAAAACAGAAAAGCCGTAAGGTTCATAAGGAAACAGAAGACGCAAAAATAATTGCTTCAAGTCTTGAGGCGAATCCTGTTATTATTCGTGTTAAAACGGCAGAAGAGGGAAAAATATATGGTTCTGTGACTCCTCAGATGATTCACGATATTCTTATCGAAAAAGGATATAATAAAATTGACAGGCGTAAAATCACCATACCCGAACATATCAAGTCCATAGGCGAATATTCTGTGGAAATTAAACTTCATAGTAACGTTACAGCCGTACTCAAGCTGATAGTTGAAAAAGAGCATATTGAAACAGCGGCAGAAGAATTAACTGAAGATCTTACTCAAGATCTTACTCAAGATCTTATAGAACCGCCGGAAGAAAAAGTGTAATAGATTTTTATTGTATTTTTATTACAAATCCATCCTGCGTAATATTATCAGGATGGATTTGTAATTTGTGGAAGCATGTTTAACTTGAATTAACAAATCAATCTTCGTATTTTATACATGACCAACAATTTTCAATTCAATAAAAAAGGAAAAATATCTTTATGGATGATAAGACACCCGTAGAAAAGGATAACCATTCAAGCGGAGCGAATAAAACGGAAACACAGATAGTTGATGAAGTTACTATAAGGTTTGCCGGAGATTCCGGCGACGGTATGCAGTTGACAGGAGCTCAATTTTCAGATACCGTAGCTTCATTCGGGAATGATCTCGGCACACTGCCGGATTATCCGGCAGAAATTCGCGCACCCGCCGGTAGTTTATACGGCGTCAGCGGATATACGATTCACTTCTCAAGTCATGATGTATATGCGCTTGGAGATCAGGTTGATGTGCTGGTAGCAATGAACCCGGCGGCATTGAAAGTCAATTTAAAAGATTTAAAGAAAAACGGAATTATTGTTCTTAATTCCGATACCTTCGACAGGAAGAATCTTGAACTTGCTTCTTATACGGAAAATCCGTTAGAAAACGGTTCATTATCCGCTTATCACGTATATCCCATACCGATAACGAAGAGTACGATGGAAACACTGAAAGTTATGAACCTTCCGATAAAAACGGCGCAGAAATGTAAAAATTTCTTTGCTCTCGGAGTTGTTTATTGGTTATATAATCAGTCATTTGATTTCACTTTACACTGGATATCGGATAAATTCAAGAAGAAACCCGAACTTATTGAAGCGAACACAAAGGTATTGAAAGCAGGATATTATTACTGTGAAACGACGGAAATATTTGACGCAAGATTTGAAGTGAAACCTGCGGATCTCCCTTCGGGAACATACCGTAATATCAACGGAAATGAAGCTGTAGCTTTGGGACTTGTAGCGGCAGCCAGCCGGGCGGGAATAGAGCTTTTCCTCGGCAGTTATCCTATTACACCTGCATCTGAAATTCTTCATGAGCTTTCTAAATATCGTCAGTTCGGGGTCAAGACATTTCAGGCGGAAGATGAGATAGCCGGTATTACGACGGCAATAGGAGCATCGTTTGCCGGTAAATTGGGCGCGACATCAACGAGCGGTCCGGGTATGGCTCTTAAGACAGAAGGTATAGGGCTTGCTGTTATTGCAGAACTGCCTTTGGTTATTATAGATGTTCAGCGCGGCGGACCTTCAACCGGTTTACCTACAAAAACAGAGCAATCAGATCTTCTTCAAGCTGTATATGGAAGGAACGGTGAATGTCCGGTTCCTGTACTTGCGGCTGCAACGCCGGCAGATTGTTTTGCAATGACAGTTGAAGCTGTCAGAATTGCGATAAAATATATGACTCCCGTAATTCTTTTAACTGATGGTTATATCGGGAACGGTTCTGAGCCATGGAAAGTTGTAAAGCTGTCAGAACTACCTGATATAAAAGCTGAATTCAGAACAAATCCCGAAGGATTTCATCCGTATATCAGAAATGAATTTCTTGCCCGTCCATGGGTGATACCGGGTACACCGGGATTGGAGCATCGCATCGGCGGATTAGAAAAACAAAATATTTACGGAAATATAAGTTACGACCCTGATAATCACGAATATATGGTGAAAATAAGGGAAGAAAAAGTAAAGAAAATTTCGGAAGATATTCCCGAACTTGAAATTCACGGTGATAAAACAGGCAAACTTCTCGTTCTTGGATGGGGGAGTACTTATGGAGCCATTGCCTCGGCTGTTGAAAATCAGCATGCCAAGGGGAACAAAGTATCTTTTGCTCACCTGAGATATTTGAATCCAATGCCCAGAAATACGGCAGTTGTGTTAAATAGTTTTGAAAAAGTTCTTATTCCTGAGATGAACCTCGGACAGCTGAGCAGAATCATCAGAAGCGAATACCTGATAAAACCGATTATTTTTGATAAAGTAAAAGGTCAGCCTTTCAAAGCAATTGAAATAGAAACAAAAATTGAAGAAATTTTAAAAGGTTAATTAAAACAGAATTTAAAATGAGCGAAACAGTTCAAACAAAATATACAGCAAAAGATTTTTCATCGGGTCAGGATGTCAGATGGTGTCCCGGCTGCGGTGACTTTTCTATTCTCGCGCAGGTTCAGCGTTCTTTCCCGAATCTTATTGGTATAGAGAAAGAAAAAATTGTTTTCATATCGGGCATCGGTTGCTCAAGCCGTTTTCCTTATTACATGGATACTTACGGATTCCATACTATTCACGGGCGCGCGGCGGCAATTGCATCCGGCGTCAAAACTGCCAATCCTGAATTATCGGTTTGGATGGCAACGGGTGACGGGGATTGCCTTAGCATAGGCGGTAATCATTTTATTCACCTGTTGAGAAGGAATATTGACATGAATGTTCTTCTTTTTAATAACAGGATTTATGGTTTGACCAAGGGACAGAATTCACCGACATCCGAGCATGGCAAAATAACAAAATCAACTCCGCTCGGAAATATCGAATATCCCATAAACCCCGTTGCACTTGCATTAGGAGCCGAGGGAACATTAATTGCGCGTACAATGGACGGAGACCCGAAACACATGCAGGAAATGATAGTGCGCTCGCATAACCATAAAGGCACTTCGTTTCTTGAGATATATCAGAATTGTGTTATTTTCAATGACGGCGCTTTTGACCATTTCATGAAAAAAGAAAACAGAGCTGAAAAAACGATTTACATGGAACACGGTAAACCTCTTGTGTTCGGAAAAAATAAGGATAAAGGTATAAAACTCGATGGATTTAAACCTACTGTTATAGACCTCAACGACGGGAAACACAGTATTAATGACGTTCTTGTGCATGACGAAAAATCCAAAGAACTTGCATTTTTACTTGCGCAGTTTAATGATCATCCCGAACTTCCGATGCCGTTAGGAGTTTTTCTTGACATTGATTATTCGACTTTTGAAGATGATCTGACAGCTCAGATTGCGGAAGCCAAAAAGAAATTCGGAGAAGGTGACATTGATGAACTTCTCAAAGGAAACGCTTACTGGGAAATTGATTAATTTCTGATGTTTATACTCTTAAAGCCGGCATAGCAATCGCAAAGCCGGCTTTTTTATAGCATTCAATCAGAAGTCGAGCCCGAGAGCAAAATAATATTTAGGAGCGGAGAACTTCCTGAAATCATAGTTCCAGGCTACGTCAAACCTGAAAGGGAATCCGAACATCACAATCCTGCTGCCGACACCGGTAGCAATCAACATGTCTTTAGCATACGCTAAACCGTGATCATCGCGTCCTATTAACTGGAGTTTTTTTGTGTCATTCCATGCAGTACCAACATCAATAAAAATATTACCCATTACATTTGCGAAACCTACCGGCAAAGCACCGAATATAAGATAACGGAGCAGCGGAAAGCGGAGTTCCAGATTCGTAAGAAGATATTTTGTCCCTGTCATTTTATTGAAATTATATCCCCTCATCGGAGTTACCGTAGTGGAAAAAGCGTAGCTTTCGATACTTTCCCCGAAGGGAATTACGTTGTTTTCGAAGTCCCAGTTAATCCAGTTATCAACTCCGCCGAGATAGAATTTCTGCGGATTGCGTCCGAAACTTACTCCGCCGGAAAGCCTCATTACAAAACTGTAATCGTCGGCAATTTTAAAATATTTTCTGATATCGCCGGTAATTGAATTAAATTCGAGTCCGTTATCGAAAAATTTTGGTGATGACATTAAACTGAAATTCATTCTTGTTCCTTTATCAGGTGCAAGGAATCCCCAGGTTGTATTGTCAAAAATGTAACTTACAGAAGGTATCGCAAGATATTGTGTAGTCATCGGCTCAGATGTTTCATCCATGTTTTCTCTCGAAATTCTCATCAGCGAAAGTCCGCCTTCCAATCTCTTATATCGTGTTAAAGGATAAGACAAATTTATGAGACCTCCGATGGTTCTGTAACGGTAAAGGTTATTATATCCGAATCCGTTATTAAATGTTATAAAACGGGCAGTATGGTATAATGCAAAACCATAATCTATCCTTTTTGGAAGGTATTGGTAAGCAAAAGCATAATCACTGTTTTTCAGGTCTATAACCATTGAAGTTTGAATCGTTATTCTGTGGTTTCCCAGCACATCACTAAGCGATATCTGAGCGATGCCCTGTACGCCATAATAGCTGTTGTAAATTGCATTTCCGTAAACCAGGTCAGGTGAAAATTTTATTTTGTATTTATTTGCTTTATATGAACCGTCCTCATTAACATTATCCTCAATGCTGAAACTTTTATTCAGAGAGTATGATGAATCATACTCCGTGTGAAAATCGTCGATTTTCTTATCGCCTTTATCGTTTTCGAATTTAACTTTTATATTACTGCCGTAAATTTTCACTTTTTCTTTTCCGTCATTAACCGTCAGAGTGTTTGTAGAATCACCGGCGGTTTTTTTGACAACAAGTATTTTTCCTGCGTTAAGTGAATCACCCGCATTTATAAGAGAATCATATATGACAAGCAAAGAATCATCGGGTTTGGCAAGCGAATCTTTTCCGGAGAACAGTGTATCTGCCGGTGTAAACTTTCTACCCGAATCAATAACTGACTGTTTAGCAATAAGCCGTTTTTCCTGTGTAAGTTTCCTTTGTGCAAAAGCAGTCAGAGGGAGCGTATCAAACGGGATTTTTTTATCAAACGGATTATCGAGTGAAAAAATATCATATCCGCCTTCGTTCAGAGATACAAAAAGAAGTTTTTTCCCGTCTTTTGACAGTGAAATCTGGTCAATCGGATTCAGCGAGTTTGTTAACGGCCGATCTGTGAAAGTGCCGGCAGAATCTCTTTCGGCTACGTACAGATTACTGATGCCATTTTTATCTGTAACATATAAAGCTTTATCCCCTTCTTGATTGAACTGTACATAGCCGTGTTTAACATCTTTTGATTCTGTAATCCGCTCTATCTTTCCGGTTTCGATATCAATCGTATAAACATCTCTTGATGTTCCAGGGTTATAATTATACATCTTAAAATCAGGGGGTATCAGTTCCTTGCTTACATAAGCCGCCCTGTCAGAAGTAAAAACAATCTTTTTGCCGTCACGTGTCCACGTCGGATTAAAATCCGAAAAAATATCATCGGTAAGGTTCGCCAGTTTATTAAGTTTAATATCATATACATAAACATCCGATTGTTTCGGAGATGAACCGATGAATGCGAGTTTATTTCTGTCAGAGGACCAGTTAACTGAGGAAATCGAATTTAGTTTTATCGGAAGCATCTTTTTTTCTCCATTTTTCGGATCAATAATAAAAATTGCATCCTTGTCGCCTGCTTTTACGCTTATGGCAAGATTCTTTCCGTCAGGTGACCATGAAAGCCCCGGTGTTAAAATCTGAAGTTCTTCAAAATTATTGGTTATATTTCCCTCGACTACTTTTTCAATAATTTCGCCGGTGTTAATATCGGCAATGAAAACATCAAACAGGTCATCACGGTTGGAAATAAATGCGAATTTATCCCCTTTAGGAGAAATTACGGGCGCTACGTTATAGAATCCCCCGTCTTTGGTATGATCGGTCAGAATTTTGGCAAATTCCCTGACTTCTTCACGCGATGCAATTTCCGGCCAGTGAATTTTTTTCAGATCTTTCTGCCATTTCTCCGATAATTTTTCCAAAGGAAGTTTATACGTTTCACGGAATGCAAAATCCAAGTCACCCATCGCGCGTATATTATTCATCAACTCGCCGAGTTTTTCTCCGTAGGTCTCATTTAACCATGCAAAGAAGCTTTGGCCTCCCCTGTAAGACATATATCCGTTAATATATTCGATCGGCGGTAAATAATTGTTCAAAACGGCATCGCGGATATACATATCTGTCGCCTTATCAAGGCCGTTCAGGCTCTGCACTTCGGCCATTCCTTCGCTGTACCAATCCGGAAATGCCAGTGTTATATTGCGGGAAATAATATTCTGAAGTGAACCGCCGTAAAACATATCATTCATAAAACCGTGCAGAAGTTCGTGATGGATAACGTGTCTGAACTGGTCATAGTTCCCTTCAAAAGGTACCAGTATTCTGTTTTTAAATAATTCTGTTACACCGCCGACACCTTCGGGCAGAAATTCATCAAGTACATTATTTTGCTGAAATTCGTTATGCGAATTAAATACGATAATCGGAATTCTGTTGGAAATATTATAGTCGAGATTTTTACTCAAAGAGACTAGAGAACTCTCTGCAACTACAGCAGTGTACTGCGCAATATCATAACCACCCTGAGAAAAATATATGTCAAAGTGTTTCGATTGAATAAATTGCCAGTCGAAAATTTTATATTGAACTTTATTCTTGCCAAACTGTGCGTTTGCGCTGACAGCCGTTAAAAAAACAATTGCCAGGAACAATATTCTCTTTACAAACATAAAGTGATTTATTAACTCCGTATTTTTTATTTTAAAAGTTATTCAGCAAAATTATACCTCAAAATAACAGAAATTAGCATAATAAATAATTCAATAATATTCTTAAAATAAATGGTTACTCCTCACCACAGAGAGGCACGGAGATCACGGAATAGCTCAGAGATTAACTTTCGGACAATTTTGAAAACCCGTCTGTGTTTCTCTATGTTCTCTGTGTTTCGTATGTTTATAATATAATATTCTCAATTTTAATACTGATTTTTACTCTGATTTAAACTAATTTGTTCCACTTACATTATTATTATCTTCATAATATTAATTAAACCTGATAAACACCTAATTAATTTCAATGGTCATAAAGTTTGAGGAGTTTGAGTTAAGCAACGGATTGCATTGTATATTACACAGGGATTCAAGAAACCCCTTTTTCTGTCTTAACATTGGTTATAAAACTGGCTCGAAGGATGAAGCTGACAGTAAAAGGGGAATTGCCCATTTATTTGAACATCTTATGTTTCAGGGCTCGGCAAATGTGAAGAAAAATGAACATTTTGAAATAATTCAGAAATCAGGAGGTTCATGCAATGCTTTCACTTCATTTGACATTACCTCATACTATGACATTCTTCCGTCTAATAAGCTCGAAACCGCCCTGTGGCTGGAATCTGACAGGATGTTATCACTTGATTTATCCGATGCAAATGTTCAAAATCAGAAAGAGGTCGTTATTGAAGAAAAAAAAACCAGTTATGACAACGCACCTTACGGAAGTTTTCTGGAAGTGCTTTGCAGGGAATTATTTCCCGGATCCCGTTACAGCGTACCGGTGATAGGTATTGAAAACGATATCAATTCCATTTCCACAGGCGAAGCATCGGATTTCCACAGCAAATATTACTCTCCTGCGAATGCCGTGCTGGTTCTCGCAGGTGATTTTGAAGAGACTTGTGCTAAAGAACAGATTGAAAAATATTACAGCGGAATACAAAAAAATGTAAGACCGCCTTTAGTGAACGATAGTGCCGGTAAAATCTTTAATAAGCAGGTTGAAATTGAAGATAATGTAACTCTGCCGGCTATTCAGATTTGCTACAGAATACCAAGACTCGGATCGCCCGAAGAATATACTCTGGAATATTTTACCGATATTCTCGCTAACGGAGAAAGCAGCAGGCTGAATAAAAAGCTTGTTTACGACATGAAAATTTTACGTTCGGTCAACGCTCAGAAGTTCCAACTGGAAAATTCCGGAGTTTTTTATATAAGAGCCCTTGCATATCCTGATAGTAATTTGAATCTCATTGAAGAAATTATTGATAAGGAAATAAGAAATATTTCAATGAACGGAATTACTGATGATGAATTTAATAAAATTAAAAATTGTTTTGAGTATTCGAAAACAACTTCTCTTCAGCACATTAGTCATGTATCTCTTGAGATGATGTATAATCACCTTTTATATGGAAACGCAGAAATGATTAACACAAAAATTAATAAATATTTGTCTGTAACACAACATCAGGTTACAGAGTCAGTTCGGAAATATTTTGTTGATAAACCAAAAGTGACGATAAGGTTTATTCCAAAGACAGAGGGAACTAATACTGTGGTTAATTCCAATGATGCTTGAAATAAAAGAAAAATATTTAAATAACGGTTTGAAAATCGTAATGTGCAAAAAACAGGGAATGCCGGTGATAATTGTCAATTCGGCATTTCATGCAGGTTCTAAAAATGATCCGCCCGATAAAACGGGGCTTTCGCATTTCATCGAGCATCTGATGTTTACCGGAACGGCTAATATCTCAGGCGGGGACTTTGACGGAATTCTTTCGGCAAACGGCGGTGAGAGTAATGCGTTTACGGCAAATGATTACACCAGCTATTATTTAACCCTGCCTTCATCAGGGCTTGAACTGGGGCTCTGGCTTGATTCGGATAAATTTACAGGTTTTACGGCAGATGAGGAGAGCCTTAGAATACAGAAGGAAGTTGTTCTTGAAGAAAAACTTCAGGTCCACGACAATTCACCTTACGGAACAGTTGAGGAGGAGAGTTCAAAAAGGTTATTTCCTTCAAATGGTTACAGATGGAACATTGTCGGAAGCGCCGGGCACATTAATTCTTTTACACACGAAGATGTAAATAAATACTATCATGAATTCTACAAACCATCCAACGCGATTTTAACGATTGCCGGAGATATTGATTATGATGTAACCGAAAAATTAATTATTAAATATTACGACGATATTCCCGGGCGGAGTGGTGACGTGAGCGGTAACGGAAGCGGTGACGTGAGCGGTAACGGAAGCGGTGACGTGAGCGGTAACGGAAGCGGTGACGTGAGCGGTGACGGAAGCGGTGACGTGAGCGGTGACGGAAGCGGTGACGTGAGCGGTGACGTGAGCGGTGACGGAAGCGGTGACACGGGCGGGAAAAAGCTTCTGCGGAACGCAGGCGAAAAAAAAAGAAATAATCCGGATACACACTTTATAGAAGCCGGTGAAGAAGTTATATTTGATAATATTTCTCTTCCTGCAAGATTTATTTTTTACCGTATTCCTGAATCGGGAAGCAAAGAGTATTATGCTCTAAAAGTGCTCAGTTCTGTTCTCTCGGCAGGCGAAAGTTCACGCCTGCAAAGAAGATTAATACATGACAGGAATTATGCGAATGAGATATACAGCTATGTATCAGGAATGGAATTAGGGAGTTTCCTTTCAATCAGTTGCTTTTGTAATGAAGATACTGCAACCGAAGAGGCAGGAAAGGAAATTGATAATATTATTGATGACATATTAAACGGAGGATTAAAAGATACCGAAATTGAAAAGGCAAAAAACAAGATAAAGACGAACTATATAATTAAGCTTCAGTCAATTCTCCAGGCTGCGGATAAACTGACATATTTCGGATTAATCCGGGGCAGGGCTTCTTTGGTAAATGAAGAGATTGAAAAATATGACGCTATTAACAAATCGGACATTTTAAATACTGCAAAAGAATACCTTAAGAAAAACAACAGAGTAGTCTTAAATTATCTGCCGGCAAAAGTTAAAGAACAATAAAAAATGATATTAGACAGAACAAAACAACCTGTATCCGGAAAACCAAAAGATATTTTATTCCCGGATTTTTATGAAACAAAATTTGATAACGGAATAAAACTTTTTGTTATCAGCAATCCGGATTTTCCTCTTACTTCCGCAAGGTTTCTTTTTAAAACGGGGTCTTGTCATGACGTCTTGACGCATAAGAGACTCGATGGTACGGCTTCAATGACAGCCGATCTTCTGACGAAGGGAACAAAAGAAAAGAGCGCTGTGGAAATAGCGGAAATTATTGATTATCACGGTGCAGTTATCTCAAGCGGCGCGGATTACGACGCAAGCTATCTTGGGATTAATTCACTCGACAGATATTTTGAAAAAATGTTTGATCTTGTATGTACAATGGTGCTCGGGTCTGCTTTTTCCGATGAAGAAATTGAACGGAAAAAATTGCAGGTTATTAATTCGCTTCTTTCTTACCGGGATGACGGAGGATATCTTGCCGAGTCTGTATTCAGAAAAATGCTGTACGGCAGTTCACCCTATGCCGCCGATGAAGAGGGAACAATGAAATCTGTAGCATCTATAGGTCGTGAGGATATTACTGAGTATTACAAAAACTTTTATGTACCTTCGAATCTTGTGATTGCATTAGTCGGGAATATTTCAGCCGTAAAAGCTGAAAAACTTGTTTTTAAGAAATTTGGTGATTTAAAAGCCGGTAAAATTCCGGATATTAAATTCCCTGAACTATTGGATGCAAAGCCGTCAAAAGTTTACTTAACGGAAAAAAAAGGCGCAGTACAATCAAACATACATGCCGGGCATACGGGAATAAACAGAAACTGCCGGGATTTTGTGGCAATCACCGTTATGAACACAATCCTCGGCGGTTCATTTACATCAAGAATAAATAAAAACCTGAGGGAAGTAAACGGATACACATACGGAGCAAGGTCATCATTTAACTGGAAGAAATATCAGGGGGATTTTTCGGTTGAAGTTGACGTGCGAAATGATATTACTTCAGATGCCGTAAAAGAAATTATTAAAGAGTTAGTTGATATTTCAGTAGCTAATGTTACTCATGAAGAACTTCAGACAGCGCAAAATTATATAACCGGTAATTTCCCGATGCAGCTTGAAACTCCGAATGCTGTTGCATCAAAGCTCCTTAATCTTGAACTCTACGGTGTGGACAAGGATTTCTATAACAAATATATAAGCGAAATTAATTCTCTTACTTTGGACGATATAAGAATAACGGCGGAAAAGTATCTTCACCCCGATTCATTAACAATATCAGTTGCTGGCGATACAGCCGAAAACAGCAAAACAATGAAACAATTCGGAGAAATCCGAGTAATACATAACATAGACGAAATAGAGTAATGATAAACGAAGAAAAAAAAATATCCGATACAGAACTCGTAAAGACCCTGAAAGCTAAGTATCACGGACTTAAAAGTGAAATAGCAAAAATTATTGTAGGGCAGGACAGAGTTATTGAACAGGTGATAATATCAATATTATCTAAAGGACATTGTTTGCTGATTGGTGTTCCCGGGCTTGCTAAGACACTTCTCGTCAAAACGTTGTCAGAAGCGCTTGACCTCAAGTTCAGCAGGATACAATTCACTCCGGATCTGATGCCGTCCGATATTACAGGAACTGAAATTTTCGACAGTGAAGGGCAGACGGGTAAAAAATTTCAATTTATCAAAGGTCCTGTATTTGCAAATATGATTTTAGCGGATGAAATAAACCGCACACCCCCTAAAACCCAGTCGGCATTACTTGAAGCGATGCAAGAGCATAAAATTACTGCCGCAGGAACAACATATACGCTTGATGAACCTTTTTTCGTGCTTGCAACACAAAACCCGATAGAACAGGAAGGGACTTATCCGCTGCCTGAAGCACAGCTCGACAGATTTATGTTTAATGTTTTACTTGATTATCCGGAATTCATGGAAGAAATTGAAGTTGTCAAAAGAACTACAAGTATGTATGAACCTGTCTTAAGCCCGGTTTTTTCAAAAAAAGAGATTATTGAATTTCAGGAACTTGTAAGAAAAGTACCTGTATCTGATGAAGTGATTTCTTATTCCGTCAGTATTGCTTCTAAGTCGAGACCGGGAAACAGCAATGCGCCGAAGTTTATTAAAGATTATGTAAGCTGGGGTGCCGGACCGAGGGCATCGCAATATCTGATTCTTGGGGCTAAAGCTTTGTCAATAATTGACGGTCGTTATTCGCCATCAGTTGAAGACATTCGCCGAATATCCGGTCCTGTCCTGAGACACAGGATTTTGATGAACTTCAATGCGGAAGCGGATAACATCAAAGCAGAAGAAATCATTAAAAGACTTTTTGAAAATTAATATTTCACAAAAAGATAAGTACGTTTTCCGTATATTCATAATTGGTTTACTCATCATATTGGAATCATGTATGCTGTTTTCTTTAAGCATGATTGCGGAATTAAAGTCAATAAATCCAATATTTCGTATATTGACTTTACATCAAAAAATCGTTAAATTGCTGTTTGTAAATTTTTTAAAGTTTAATAACCCGATAAATATTTGTTTTTATAAATGGCATTACGAAAATTAAAACCAACGACACCGGCGACGAGGTATTATTCGATTTCATCTTTTGATGAGATAACGAAATCAGTTCCGGAAAAGTCCCTCCTTGCTCCGCTGAAAAAATCAGGCGGCAGGAATAATCTTGGAAGAGTGACTTCAAGGCACAGAGGCGGCGGTCATAAAAGAAGATACCGCATCATAGACTTTAAGCGTAATACAGGCGAAGAGGCAAATGTGATAGCGATTGAATACGATCCGAACAGAACAGCAAGGATTGCCCTTATACAGTATGCAGACGGTAAAAAAGCATATATTGTTTCTCCCGACGGAGTTAAAGTCGGAGATACAGTTCAATCATCAAATGAAGCTGAAATCAAGACGGGTAATACAATGCAGATAGCGTTTATCCCCGCCGGTACTTTTATCCATAATATTGAACTGAAGCCGGGTAAAGGCGCGCAGATTGCGAGGAGCGCGGGAACTTCGGGTCAAATTGTTGCTAAAGAGGAACATTACTGTCAGGTTAAACTACCTTCAGGTGAAGTGAGAAAAATAAGAAGCGAATGTAAAGCTACAATCGGCATTGTCAGCAATACGGATCATGAAAACATAAGCATCGGTAAAGCCGGACGGTCAAGGTGGATGGGTATAAGGCCTCACGTAAGAGGTGTCGCGATGAATCCTGTTGATCACCCGATGGGCGGCGGTGAAGGTAAAACTTCCGGCGGCGGGCATCCGGTTAGTCCGTGGGGACTGCCGGCGAAGGGATATAAAACAAGAACAAAGAAAAATTTATCCGACAAATACATAGTTAAAAAGAGGAAATAATAATGTCCAGATCACTTAAAAAAGGTCCATACTTAGATCATAAGCTTGTTGGAAAAATTGAACAGCTCAATGAGAAGAAACAGAAAAAGGTTATCAAGACCTGGTCAAGAGCTTGCACGATTACACCCGATTTTATCGGACATACGTTTGCTGTCCATAACGGAAATAAATTTATTCCTGTATTTGTTACTGAAAATATGGTCGGCCATAAACTCGGTGAGTTTTCTCATACAAGAACTTTCAGGGCACACTCGGGACAAAGGAAAGAAGAAAAATCCGGAGGTGCAAAATAATGGAAGCCAGAGCAATTAAAAGATTTATACCGTCATCACCGAGGAAAATGAGACTCGTTGTCGATCTTATCAGAAATCAAACTGTAGAAGACGGGATTAACATACTAAAGTATTCGAAAAAGCATGCGGCTAAAGTTGTTGAAATGGCTATATTATCTGCATATTCAAACCTTGTTAATAAACTTGATACAGGAAGGCTTGATAAGCATGAAGTACTCATAAAAGAAGCTTATGTTGACGGAGGTCCGGTAATGAAAAGGATGCTTCCTGCTCCGCAGGGAAGAGCTTTCCGTATAAGGAAGCGCTCGGCTCATCTTACGCTTGTAGTCGAGAATATTGAAGAAAAAGCTTAACAAAATTAAATTATAAATTAAGGAGATTTTTTGGGACAGAAGACACACCCGATAGGATTTAGACTTGGGGTTATTAATACCTGGGACTCAAACTGGTATGATGAAAAGAGCTTTGCCCATAAGCTGAAAGAAGATTCCCTGATAAGGGGATACTTGAAGAAGAGGCTTGAGAAGGCAGGGGTTGCCAGAGTTGTAATCGAGAGGACGCTTAAGAAAATCACGCTTACAATCAGCACATCGAGACCTGGGTTTGTTATCGGGAAAAGCGGAAAAGAAATTACACAACTTGAAAACGAGCTTAAGAAAATTACAGGCAAAGAAGTAAAAATTAATGTCGAGGAAATTAAAAAACCCGAGTTAAGCGCTCAGCTTGTTGCCGAAAATATTGCCGGACAGCTCGCGAATCGTGTTTCTTTCAGACGTGCTATGAAATCGGCAATAACTTCAAGTATGAGGATGGGTGCAGAAGGTATTAAGGTGATGTGCGGCGGAAGGCTCGGCGGTGCAGAAATCGCCCGTTCAGAGCAGTATAAAGACGGCAGAATTCCTCTGCAGACATTAAGAGCGGATATTGATTATGCATCGGTTACATCACATACTATTTACGGAGCGATTGGTGTTAAAGTTTGGATTTGCAGGGGTGAAAAACATTCAAAAAGTAATTTTTAATTAATATAACAGACCGGAGTTTAGTTTTATGTTGATGCCCAAAAGGGTTAAGTTCAGAAAAACCCAGAAAGGAAACAGAAGGGGGAAAGCAGGCAGGGGAAATCTTGTTGCTTTCGGATCTTTCGGCATGAAGGCAATGGAAGCGGCTTGGATTACTGACAGACAGATTGAGGCGGCTCGTATTGCGCTGACAAGATTCATGAAGAGAGACGGTAAAGTTTGGATTCGGATTTTTCCGGATAAACCGGTTACAAAAAAACCTGCTGAAACCCGTATGGGTAAAGGAAAAGGTGCCCCTGAATACTGGGTAGCCGTGATACAGCCGGGTAAAATAATGTTCGAGGTTGACGGTGTAACGCCTGCAGTAGCCGAAGAAGCTTTCAGACTTGCATCCCATAAGCTTCCTATCAAGACAAAATTTGTTAAAAGATTAATGTAAAATTTTAATTTATACAAGAAATGCTGAAGTGCTATCAAATAAAGGAAATGACAACCGAGGACCTAAAAAATACTCTGCATGATTCTGTTGCGGCGTTGGAAAATTACAGATTTCAACATTCGTCCGGACAGCTGGAAAACTATAAAGGTATTACTAATACGAAAAGAGAAATTGCCAGAATTAAGACAGTCCTGAGAGAAAGAGAATCAGAAACTCATAAAAAGAATTTAAAGAAATAACAAGATATCTTAAATGACCGAAGTAAAAATGACAGAAGAAGTTTCCGCTGTGAAAATGGAATCAGCAAAAAGGGAATCAGTTAGAAAGATAAGAACCGGCGTTGTAGTCAGTTCAAAAATGGACAAGTCTATTGTAGTCGCTATTGAAAAGCGGATTAAACATCCGTTATACAAGAAGTTTTTCAAAAAGACTGCAAAGTTTATGGCGCATGATGAAAAAAATGAATGCGGTATCGGAGATAAGGTTAAGATAATGGAAACCCGCCCTATCAGCAGCAGAAAAAGGTGGAGACTAGTAGAAATTGTTGAAAAAGCGAAATAATTTAAAATCGTAAAGCAGGGGTAAATATAAAATGATACAGGAAGAAACAAATCTCTCGGTAGCTGACAATTCCGGCGCAAAATCCGTGAGGTGCATCAGAGTTCTTGGCGGTTCTGACAGGCGTTATGCGAGCCTCGGGGATATAATTGTGGTATCCGTTAAATCTGCTATTCCCGGCGGCACCGTAAAAAAAGGTGAAGTATCCCGTGCGGTAATTGTAAGGACTGTTAAAGAAGTGAAGAGAAAAGACGGCAGCTGTATTAAGTTTGACGAAAATGCCGCCGTACTTCTTAATGCAACAAATGAACCAAGAGGAACTAGGATTTTCGGTCCGGTAGCAAGGGAATTGAGGGAAAAACAATTCATGAAAATTATTTCTCTCGCACCCGAAGTAATATAACACATTTAGAATAAAGGCATTAAAAAATGATAAAAACAAGATTTAAAAAAAACGATTTAGTAAAGGTTTTAAGCGGAAATGCGAAAGGCACAACCGGAAAAATACTTTTTATAGACAGAAAGAAAGCAAGAGTTATTGTTGAGGGTGTGAATATTATTCACAGACATACAAAACCCAGTCAGAAGAATCAGCAGGGGGGGATTGTAAAACGCGAAGCGCCCATTAATATATCAAATGTTCAGCTGATGTGTCCCAAGACAAATATGCCCACGCGCATCGGAATGGAAGTTGTAAAAGACCAGACTACCGGTAAAATCAAGCGCATGAGAAAAAGTCAAAAATCCGGTGAAATTTTAATCAGTTAAAAAATGGCAAATACCAAGCAAGACAGAAAAAAAAGCACAGCCGAAAATGATGACAAACAGAAGTCGAAGAAACAGGTAAAAGGCGGCGCAGTAAAGGGAGGCAAGAATGAAAAGTTTGTTGAAGAAAAAGTTCCTGCAAGACTAACAGAATTTTATAAAACCAAAATTGTACCTGATTTAATAAAGAAATTCGGTTATAAGAATTCGATGGAAGCCCCGAAACTTCAGAAAATTATACTCAATTGCGGCGTCGGAGCGGCAGTTACTGAACCCAAAATTATTGAAACCACGGTAAAGGATATTGAAGCAATAGCCGGACAGCGACCGACGGTCGTAAAAGCAAAGAAATCTGTCTCGAATTTTAAACTTCGCGAGGGAATGCCGATCGGCGTAAGAGTGACACTGAGAAATAACAGGATGTATGAATTTCTTGACAGGCTTGTTTGTATTTCGATTCCGAGGATAAGGGATTTCAGGGGATTATCGGATAAAAGTTTTGACGGACGCGGAAATTACTCTATGGGTATCAAGGAACAGATAATTTTCCCTGAAATTAACGTTGATTCGGTTACACGCGTAATCGGTATGGATGTGACATTCGTAACGACTGCGAAAACTGATGAAGAATCGTTCGAACTTTTAAAAGCATTCGGATTACCATTTACAAAAAAATAAACTGATATTTTTAATGGCAAAAAAATCACATATAGCAAGACAGGAAAGAAGAAAAAAGCTCGTTGAGAAATATGCTCAAAAAAGAGAAGAACTAAAAAAAGCCGGGGATTTCGTCGGACTCTCTAAACTGCCGCGCGACAGCAGTGCAACAAGACTTCACAATCGTTGCAGTATGACAGGAAGATCAAGAGCTTATTACAGAAAATTCGGTGTTTCGCGTCTTGTTCTGAGGGAACTTGCTTTACAGGGTAAAATTCCGGGTTTAGTAAAATCAAGCTGGTAATTAAATAAACAGGAGATTATAATAAATGTCAATGACAGATCCAATCGCCGATTTTTTAACAAGGGTCAGGAACGCAATTAAAGCTGGTAAGAAAAGCGTTGATGCTCCTGCATCCAAGATGAAAATAGGCATTGCGGACATAATGAAAAATACGCATTTTGTGAGCGATTACTCGGTAATAGAAGCTGAAGGCGGAAAGAAATATGTCTCGTTAAAACTGAAGTACAATAACGGTTCGTGTGTTATAGAGGGATTAAGAAAAGTAAGTAAACCCGGCATCAGACAGTATAAGAAATCTGATAAGCTTCCGAGAGTCAGAAACGGACTTGGTATAGCCGTTATTTCTACATCCAAAGGACTCATGACCGATAGACAGGCAAGAAACCAGAATATCGGCGGAGAAGTAATCTGCGAAATCTGGTAGTAATAAATTATAAATATATAAAGACTTAAAATGAGCAGAATAGGTAAAAAACTTATAGAAATTCCGAAAGGCGTAAATTTAAATATCGCCGGAAGAAAAATAGATGTTACCGGTCCCAAGGGCAAGCTTTCGATGGAAACAACGGGCGAGATTAATATCACCCAAAACGGCACGGAGATTACTTTTACGCGCGAGAATGACTTGAAAAAAAATAAAGCGCTCCACGGACTTTACAGGGCAATGCTTCAGAATTTAATAACAGGTGTTACCGAAGGATATTCAAGAAAGCTTGAGCTCGTAGGAATCGGTTACAAAGCTGAATTGCGGGGAACGCATCTTATACTTCAGCTTGGTTATTCGCATCCGATAATATTTTTACCTCCCGCAGATGTAAAACTTGAAGTTCCCGTGCCTACTAATATTATTATATCGGGTATTGATAAACAACTCGTTGGTCTGGTTGCCGCAAAAATACGGGCATTCAGAGCGCCTGAACCTTATAAGGGTAAAGGAATAAAATATGAAGGTGAGAAAATCAGAAGAAAAGCCGGTAAGACAGCCGCGAAGTAACAATAAATTTTAAGAGTTTTAAAAACAGAGAAAAAGTGAACACAAAATATTTAGACAGACGGACAAAGATAAAATTCAAGATAAGAAAGAAAATTAAAGGCACTGCAGAAAGGCCGCGATTAGTGGTGTTCCGCAGTTTGAAAAATATTTATGCTCAGTTAATTGATGACGTAAACGGAAGAACTTTAATTTCAGCTTCTTCTCTCGAGAAAGAGTTATCTTCTAAAATGAAAGTAGTTAAAGGAAAAACCGGGCAGTCAAAACTGCTTGGTGTATTACTTGCTGAAAGAGCTAAAGAAGTAAAAATCGGGAAAGTTGTTTTCGACCGCAACGGCTATTTGTTCCATGGCAGGGTAAAAGCTGTTGCAGACGGCGCTCGCGAAAGTGGTTTAATATTTTAAATAAATTTACTATATTGAGACATATTTCCTGAGTTCTCTTTCTCGGGTCGTCTAATGGCAGGACAGCGGCCTTTGGAGCCGTATGTGGAGGTTCGAATCCTCCCCTGAGAACACAGAAATAAATGACTTGATTCTTATATATACTTTTTTAATTATGAGTCAAAATCGTTAAATTAAGTTCTTAAGTAAAGAAATTTGTAAGCATAGAACTAAAGCAGTTATAAGTTATATAAACTAAGGATAATCAAATAAGATTTAATGGCAAAAAAATACATAAAGGCAAGTGAGTTAGAATTAAAAGAAAAATTAGTTTACATCGGCAGAGTCGCTAAAGTTGTAAAAGGCGGAAGAAGATTCAGTTTCAGCGCTGTCAGTGTAGTAGGCGATGGCAGGGGTCATGTGGGAATCGGACTTGGAAAAGCTAATGAAGTCACGGATTCCATCAGGAAAAGTGTGGAAGATGCCAGAAAAAATCTTGTTGAAGTTCCGATTCAAAAGGGAACAATTCCTTATACGATAATCGGCAAGTACGGCGCCGCAAAAGTACTTCTGAAACCCGCATCACCGGGTACTGGACTTATTGCAGGAGGCGGTGTCAGAGCCGTTCTCGAAACAGCAGGAATACAGGACGTGCTTACAAAGCTTTTAGGTTCATCTAACCCGCATAATGTTGTTAAAGCTACTATGAGCGCATTAAGGAGCCTTAAGGATGCAAGGATGACGGCTGAAAAACGCGGGATTACGGTGGCAGAACTTTTTTCAATGTAGATTTAATATAATACAGTTAAATGGATAAAAAGATAAAAATAACGCAGACAAAAAGCGTAATTGACAGAATAAAAAATCAGAAGAAAACTATCGTGGCGCTCGGACTCGGAAGACCGAATTATACCGTCATTCATAACGATACTCCTCAGATAAGGGGTATGATAGAAAAAGTGAAACATTTGGTAAAAGTAGAAGTATTATAAAAAAATATATTGCTCTTAACTCACAATCTAAAAACTAAAATGAAAGGAAAGAAAATGAAAAAGTTATTCACAGCTCTAATGTTAGTCATGTTCGTTTCCAGTCTCTCTTTTGCACAGGCGAATAAGAACTGGGATGGTACCAAACCTGAAGTTTACAAAGGTTCAAAGAACTTCATCTTTATGTATTCACCGTTTGTAAGTACTGAATTCGGTGGTGCTTATGCAGGCTCCTACTCGCGGTACGTTGACTCAAATACTACGGATGTCAGGAATCAGTACGGTGTCGGATTCCAGTATTTTGTGTCAAATGAAATATCTTTGTCTCTTGGATTCCATTTTGGTACAGGTTCATGGACGCCTACATGGGCAGGTGCTACAGCGAAATCATCAAACACACTGATCGGATTTGCATTGGACGGCAATTACCATTTCAAAGCTTTATATGGCATTTCACCGTACTTAGGGTTAGGAATTAATTACGGAACAGAAAGTTCAACAACTGATTATACTTTTGGACTTGTTACAGGACAAAGGAAAACATCGGGAAATTCCTTTTCTATCGGAGCTAACTTCGGATTTGACTGGTATTTCACTCCGGGACTTTCCATTGGCGGAAAATATGTACTCGGATATCAATCGAACAGTGCGCCGACGGTTACTAACACTTCGTCATCAACATCAGCCACTACAACATACACAGGTCCTAGTACAAGTGGTTTTGGTACCGGTAGAGCCAGCATTATGCTGAATGTTCATTTCTAAGAAATAAAAGATTTACTAATAATAATTCCTTTGTCCGCGAAAGCGGACAAAGGAATTTTGTTAATTTAATACTGTTACAGGAATATAAAAAGAAAACACAATTAATGGATATACTCAGTAACTTAAAGTACGCAGAAGGTTCAAGAAAGAAGAAGAAACGAGTTGGCAGAGGGCAAGGCTCAGGCCACGGCGGAACTTCCACAAGGGGAGAAAACGGAGCTAAATCCCGTTCAGGGAATAAATTCCGCGCCTGGTTTGAAGGAGGACAAATGCCGCTTCAAAGAAGAGTTCCCAAGTTTGGATTTAAAAATATTAACAGGGTTGAGTTCAACGTACTAAATCTCGGCGACTTACAGAAATTGATTGACGACGGAAAGATTAAAGAAACGGTTGTCAGCGCAAATTTCTTCCATGTTGAGGGATTTATAAAAGATTCAAGGAAGCCGCTTAAGATTCTCGGTTTCGGCGAACTGAAAACCAAACTTGAGATTTCGGCAAACGCATTTAGTAAAACTGCAATAGAAAAAATTGAAACTCTCGGAGGAAAAGCCATCTTAATATGAGCGGTTTTGTAGAAAACTTCAGAAACATCTTCAAGATTGAGGAATTACGCACAAGGATATTTTTCACCATAGCTATCTTAGTAGTTGTCCGTATCGGCGCGCACATCACACTGCCGGGTATTGACGCTTCAATTCTTGCGGAGGCAAATAAAAATCAGGCATCAAATACGTTATTCGGTCTTTATGACCTGTTTGTAGGAGGCGCGTTCAGCAAAGCGGCTGTATTCTCTCTTGGAATAATGCCGTATATCAGCGCATCAATTATTATTCAGCTTCTCGGAGCTGTATTCCCTTACTTCCAGAAACTTCAGAAAGAAGGTGAAGAAGGCAGGAAAAAAATTAACCAGCTTACAAGACTTGGTACGATACCCGTTGCCGCATTACAGGCATGGGGCGTAAGTGTACAGCTTGCAAGCCGCAGAGCGGGTGAAATGAATATAATCAGCCCGGAAATAACAATGTTTTTATTCTCAATTTCTACGGTAATTTTTCTTACCGCAGGTACGATACTGCTCATGTGGATGGGAGAACAAATTACTGAACGGGGAATCGGCAACGGTATTTCCTTAATTATTTTTATCGGAATTATTGACCGTTTTCCGTATTCGGTGTTCGATGAATATCAGATTATCGCATCTGGTGTCAGAAATATTCTTATTGAAGCCATATATATAGTCGGTTTTCTGTTCATTATTGCCGGTGTAATTTCGGTAACGGTTGCGACGCGTAAAATACCTGTTCAATACGCGAAGAGGGTTGTCGGCAGAAAAGTTTTCGGCGGAGTTACACAGTATATTCCGCTTAAAGTAAACCAGGCAGGTGTAATGCCGCTGATTTTCGCGCAGTCAATAATGTTTATTCCCAGCACTGTATTGTCATTCTTTCCTAACAGCGATATAATGCAGTCGGTATCCAGATATTTTGATTATCAGAGTTATACTTATTCTTTTTTCTACGCATTGCTGATAATATTCTTTACATATTTTTATACTGCTATCGCTTTCAATCCGAAAGATGTAGCGGATAATATGAAAAAACAGGGAGGTTTTATCCCGGGCGTAAGGCCGGGGAAACCAACATCAGATTTTATTGATAATATACTTACAAAAATTACTCTGCCCGGATCTATATTTCTTGCGATTATTGCTATAATACCGGCTTTCTTATCGAAACTCGGGGTCACAACGGGAATGGCTCAGTTCTTTGGCGGAACAAGTCTGCTTATTATCGTAGGCGTTGCACTTGATACGCTTCAGCAGATTGAGTCGCATCTTCTCATGAGACATTATGACGGTTTCATGAAAGGAACGAAATTGAAATCGCGCCGATATTAAGCTGATATATTTCTGAGCCGATGTCTCTGATTAAATCTGAGAAAGAAATTGATTATATAAGGCAAAGTTGTAAAATTGTAGCAGGCGCTTTGATACACATCGGCGGCATGGTAAATCCCGGTGTTTCAACTTCAGAGATTGATGAAGCAATAGAAAGTTTCATCAGAGCTGAAGGCGGAATTCCGGCATTTAAAGGATACGGCAGGAACAGTAAGCGGAACGGATTTCCTGCAAGTGCCTGTATTTCGGTTAACGAAGAAGTTGTACACGGAATACCCGGAAACAGAAAGTTGATAAACGGAGATATAGTTTCGGTTGACGTGGGTGTGAAAAAAAACGGATATTTCGGAGACGGAGCTTATACATTCGAAATCGGTGATGTATCGAAGAAGAAAAAGCAGCTTCTGAAAATAACCGAGGAGTCTCTCTACAGAGGGATCGGAAAAGCGATTGAGGGTAATACTATAAATGATATTGCAATAGCTGTACAGACGTATGTTGAGGGTTCGGGATTTGGTGTGGTCCGGGATTTAGTCGGTCACGGAATCGGAAGGAATCTGCATGAAGAGCCTGCAGTTCCGAACTTCTACAGTCCGGCGAATACACAGAGGTTAAGAGCCGGCATGACGATTGCAATTGAGCCGATGGTGAATTACGGTACGTATATTGTTGAGACGCTGAGCGACGGATGGACGATTGTATCCGCTGACGGTGAGCCGTCAGCTCATTTTGAACATACAATCTTAATAACGGATTCAAAACCCGAGATATTAACTAAAATATAGCAGGTTAAAATAAAATTACTTGAAACAGGATTCAAT
>JAPLFI010000120.1 GCA_026390755.1 Ignavibacteriota bacterium | reverse complement strand
TCGGGAGTGAGCTGATAGCGGATGAGTATCCGCGGAGTCGTTATGAGATTGTATTTATTGTGAAAATCAAGACGAAGTCCGGCGATGACGGAAAGGTTCAGGTCCTTTTGCTCGAAAGAAGCTTCTGTGAAAACTCCGGGAATTGATTCAAGTTTTTCGTAATTCCCTGCATAAGTCTTGGGAACCTCTGCAAGAAATCGGACGTTCTCGTCAATATTCTCGTAGCGGTAACTTGCACCGAAGCGGAGAAAGCTTTTCTTGTAAACTTCGAATTCATACAGTCCGTTGAAATAAAAATCACGCTGTTTAGCCGTGTAATTCGTCGTTCCGTAATAAGAATCCTGATTGAAGAACCCGCCTGAAGTGAATAATTTTATCTGGTTCTCGTTTTTTAATACACGGCTTATTCGTCCGTAGATATCTCCGTTCTCAAGATTCACCGTCTGCCCGTAAATGATTCCGCTTCCGAGGTCAGTATCATAATTAAACCCTTTTTGTCCGCCAACGCGGCGCTCATTGAGGTATTTCAATCCGACCATTACGCTTGTCTTGTCCTCTTCCGAAGAGCCGTATCTCCATTTGTTATAAAACATGTAGCGGCGGGTTAAAGGCACGTCAAGGAATCCGTCTCCGTTTTCATCCATGCGTTTCATTTCCTGCACGGTCTGGAATGCGGCTATCGTGCTCAGGTTTTTTTTAACCATCGCCGTACCGTTCACATTGAATTGCTTTTCGAGTCCGCTGTTTATGAATCCGTTAACTAACAGACGGTCTGACGTCCCGTAATCTTTCAGCAGAACGTTCATAATACCGCTGATGGATTCATAACCCTGCAGAACCGAATTCGAACCTTTTGAGATGTTGATTTTATTGACCAGCGTTCCCGGAATGCTCGTAACTCCGTACTTTGTAACAAGCCCCGTCATAATGGGCATATTGTCAATCAGAATCTGAGTGTAAGAGCCCTCAAGTCCGAGCACTTTAAGCTCCTTTGTATTGGTTAGTATATCCGTTACCGCAACATCAACCGAAGCATTTTTCCCGAAACATCCCGAAAGGTCACAGCAGGCATCTTTTTTAAGCTCCATCTGCGTTATAACTTCCGTCTTGCTGTTATCATTTGAAATAAAACTCGACTTCTGCTCGTCTTCGACTACTATTTGCTGTGTCGAAAATGAACTTTTCAGTTCAATTTCTACAAAGCTCTTTTTTGAAACGTCAACAGTATCAGGTGTATATCCTACGTAAGAAACTATTACCCTTCTGTCAGTTATCCCCTCGGGATATAGTTCAAACTTTCCTTCTGAACCGGTCAGCGCACCTTTTTTTGTGTTAATCCATTTAATAGACGCGCCTTCAAGCGTTTCCCTGCCTTTTACGTTCGAGCCGTAAACAATACCGTTGATGGTCTGCGAATATGTATATCCGCAGGATATTATTATTATTATAATTAAAGTTAAAATATTTTTCATAAGATTTTTAGAAATAGTTTAAGGATCATCCCTAAATTATTGTCATTCCTTTTGTCATCCTGAATTGTCTTTTGTCATCCTGAACCTTGCCCCGAACTTGTTTCGGGGTTGTTTCAGGATCATTTCAGGATCATTTCGGAATTGTTTCAGGATCTA
>JAPLFI010000107.1 GCA_026390755.1 Ignavibacteriota bacterium | reverse complement strand
TTGTAACACTGTCATCATCAACAACGAGTATTTTATTGTTCTGACGTGCCATATTTTATAGATTAACTCTCTTAAAATATGAAATAATAATATAATATGAAGTATATATTTTTGAAAAGGCATAAATTTAACCCAAAAGCCGTTTTCTCATATTTATATTTACATACAGTAAATAATTGTCTATTTTAACTGAAATTAGACATAAAACTTGAATATTCTTCTTTTAAACTGGACGTGGTTTCCTTCCGGCGGCGATTGGACATACGTAAACAGTATGTTTAATCTTTATACCGGTAAAGGTCATAAAGTGATACCGTTTTCGTGTAAAGATGACAGAAATATATATTCTGAATATTCAGTGTATTTTTTTGACAAATTCAATACGGAATCAAAAAATCTTCTGAATCTCCGCAGAAATATCATTTCAGCAGGTAAAAAACTGGAAAATCTCATAAAATCGGAAAGAATTGATGTTGCGCATCTCAACAACCTGAATCATTATGTTACACCTGAGTTTCTCAGAATATTAAGTAAACACAGGATTCCTGTAGTTATTACGGTACACGATTATAAATTTATCTGTTCGCTCACAACATTTTTCAGAAACGGGAAAGTATGCGAGCAGTGCAGCGGGGGCAAATTTATAAGATGCGCAATAAATAAATGCAAAGGCGGAAAAATACTCCCAAGCCTTCTTTCATCAATTCAGAATTATTATTATAATATTTCGAAGATATATGATAGAATTGATTACTATATCTGTCCGTCGGAATTCATTCGTCAGATTTTTATAAAAAACGGATACGATGGAAATAAATTTGTTACGATTTATCACTTTTACGAAAAAGAAATTATTAATAATGTTAATAAACTCACAAAAGCGCAGAGCAAACAGAAGCGGTACATTACATATCTCGGAAGGGTTGAAGAAAACAAAGGTGTAAGAACTTTAGTAAACGCAGTTGCCGAATTACCCGAAGTTAATCTGACCGTTATAGGCTACGGAAATCTGCTAAAAGAAATGAAAGAATTCTGCGAAAATAATAAAATTCACAACATTGAATTTGCCGGTAACAGAGACAGAAAAGATGCATTGGATATTGTAATGCAGTCAGAGTTTCTTGTCGTCCCTTCGATTTGGTATGAAGTATTCGGTTATACTGCAATCGAAGGAATGCTTCTGGGGAAACCCGTTATTGCATCCGACAGCGGCGCCCTTCCCGAGTTAATCAATAACGGTAAAAACGGTTTTATATTCAAATCGGGCTCCGTGCCGGAATTAAAAGAAAAAATTATGAGCCTTTATAATGACGACGGAAAAATAAATGCGCTCGGTAATTATGCATTGGAACATGCCTTGAAAATCACGGACAGGGATTCTTATTACGAGAAGATCGAAGATGTTTTTAAAAAACTCAAACTCAATTTATAAAACACTCCGAACAAGCAGAGAGTAAGGGATTCGAACCCTTGTTACGGTCACCCGTAAACACACTTTCCAGGCGTGCCTCATCAACCACTCGAGCAACTCTCTGTTATGAACAGTAAAAGTACTGCAATAATCATTCTTATTCAATCTATTTTTTCATCCGCACAGGTTTACGCACGAGATTATACGTTAGCTTCATCCTGCTTACTAACTTCCTTTTTCTTTCCCCATTTTGTTTTCAGGTATTTCATTATAATAGGCAGTATAGAAAGAAAAACGATAACAATGATAACTTTCTCTATATGATTCTGAACATTCGGAATCGTCCTTCCGAGAAGGTATCCGAGAAATGTCATACTGGGTATCCATGTAAAAGCTCCGATCAGATTATACCTGAAAAACTTGAAATATTTCAAGTCGGCGATGCCTGCAACAACAGCGGCAAAAGTCCGTATGATTGGTATGAATTGTCCTATTATTATCGTAATACCTCCGTATTTTTCGTAAAAGGCATGTGTTTTAATGAGATAATCTTTTCTGAAGAAGAAAGATTGTTCCTTCTTAAATAACCTCGGTCCCACTTTGTGCCCGATAAAATATCCGGAGGCATTCCCCATAATTGCCGCAGGAATCAATATCATATTTAAATACCAGACGTTAAAAAAAGTAACATTCGGGTCACTGCCTACGGGAGTTGCCGCAAGTAACCCGGCAGTTACAAGAAGCGAGTCACCGGGAAGGAAAAACCCGACGAGCATTCCCGTCTCTGAAAAAATAATAGCAAATAAACCGATATAACCAACGCTTGTGATAAGCCGGATTAAATCTCTATCAAGAAGGAACTGATAAATATCATTGAAAAATTCCATTTTATTTAAATTTGATTATTAAAATATATCGGGTGAATCATCAGATATCCACATTCATTTTCGCGTATTTAAGCATAATTTTTTTTAAACCGAAATCGGTAAACAAAATCTCGGCTTTTTTTTCCATTCCTTTTCCGGAAACTGATATAACAACTCCTTTCCCGAATCTGTCGTGATATACGCCTTTTCCCTTAACAATATCCGCAAAATTGCCGCCTGAGTCGGGTTTTCTGCTTTTTCCGCTGTTTTTTTCTTCGTCGAAATATTCATAACGGATTACCTGAAGGGAGGAAGGTTTTTCTCCGGGATACAATTTCTTTTCAGAATGCTTATCGGCATGTTTGAAATTATCAAAGCTGACAAGTTTCTTCCGGCGTATATCATCTTCAATTTCTTTCAGGAAGCGTGACTTCACCTGAAACATCCGCGTACCGAATCTGTAACGCTGATTGGCAAATGATATATACAGCATATCCATTGCTCGTGTAATTGCAACGTAGAATAACCGCCGTTCCTCTTCCATCTCTTCCATGCTGTTAAGCGCTCCAGTAACAGGAAAAAGCCCGTCTTCGAGTCCGGCAATAAAAACAACGGGAAACTCGAGTCCCTTGGAAGCGTGAATCGTCATAAGAGTAACTGCATTCTTCTTATCGTCAAGCTGGTCAATATCCGTAACAAGCGAAACCTGCTGTAGAAAACTTTCAATCGTCGGTTCTTCCGCAATGTCGGCGAACTGAGCCACAGCCGATATAAGTTCGTTAATGTTATTTATACGCTCATCGGATTCAGCCGTATTCTCAAGTTTAAGCTCGCGAACAAGTCCGACCTCATCAATAATTGCCCTGATAAGCTCGGGCAGGTGCATTTCATCTTTCAGGTACCGGAATTTATAAATTAAGTTTGAAACCGCCGAGAGAATGTTGCGGGTTTTTCCCGTAGCAATTTTTACTTCATCGAGATTTATTAATGTTTCAAAAAGCGGAATATTTTTTTCCGATGCATATCTCTGAAGTTTTTCGAGTGTTGTACGCCCGACTTTTTCTTTCAGAAGAAGAACGCGCGTCATTGATTCGTCATCGGCAGAGTTAACAATAACCCTCAAATGAGAAATCACGTCTTTTATTTCTTTCCTTTCATAAAACCGCGTACCGCCGATGATTATGTAAGGAATACCGTTATGCCTGAGCGATTCTTCAAGCGCTCTCGACTGCGCATTCGTTCGGTAAAGCACGGCAATATCCTTGAAATTTATTTTCCGTTTATGAATTTCACCCGAAATATAACGGGCAATTTTTGAAGACTCTTCTTTGTCGGTCAGAGTTTCCATTATTATTATTTTTTCGCCGTGCGCGTTATCCGTCCACAGGACTTTTTTTATCTGTATGCTGTTTTTCTTTATCACAATTCCCGCAAAGTCTATAATTTTCTTGGTCGAGCGGTAGTTCTGTTCGAGACGGAATATTTTATGCTCCGGATAATCTGTTTCAAAATCAAAAATATTCTGTATCTCTGCCCCGCGCCATTTGTAAATGGATTGGGCGTCATCTCCGACTACGGATATATTTCTGAACTTCGCGGCAAGCAGTTTAATAATTTCGTATTGCGCCCGGTTCGTATCCTGATATTCATCAACCAGCAGAAATTTAAACCTGTTCCGGTATTTTTCCAGCACACCGGGATTCCTGTCGAAAAGTATAAGCGGATTAATCAGAAGGTCGTCAAAATCCATCGAATTACATTTACACAAACGCTCGGCGTAGGCTGAATAAATATCACTTACGGTTTTCTCGAAAAAAGATTTTGACTCCTTGGCGTAATCCTGCGGGAGTATAAACCTGTTTTTAAGATGGCTTATTGCTGATTGTATGCTTTTCGGTTTTATTCTGTCCGGTGAAACATCATTATCTGACATTATACCGCGCAGTACTCTGAGAGAATCATCCGAATCGTATATAGTATAATCCCTTGTAAACCCTATTTTATCGGCTTCCATACGGAGTATGCGCGCAAACATCGAGTGAAAAGTACCTATCCATATCTTATCGGCAGCGGCGCCGTCAACCAGAGCGCCTACACGCTGTTTCATTTCTTTAGCGGCTTTATTCGTAAAGGTAAGAGCAAGTATCTCATAAGGGCTGACACCTGAATCAATCAGGCGGGCAATTTTATAAGTAAGCACTCTCGTTTTTCCGCTTCCGGCGCCCGCTATAATAAGACACGGACCTTCAAGATTTTCGACAGCAACTTTCTGCGCGGAATTTAAAGATGATAAATCTAAAGACATTAAGAATCTGTGGTTTTTTTACGTTTAATATTATATAAGTAGTATAAAATAAACAAATTCGGACAGAGAAAAAATAATAAAGCAAATTTCATGGCATTAAATAAAGAGAATTAATAACTTGCAAGTGTATGAAAGAGAATTTGAGAGGATTTACACTCCGGGAGCTTGAAGATATTATTAAATCAGCAGGTTTTCCCGTCTATCGCGCCCTGCAGGTTTTTCAATTCCTGCATGCGCATATGACAGCTGAAATCGCTTCGATGAAGATTGTTTCGCAGGAAGTCAGAGAATTCCTTGAATCCGGATTTGAAATTACTATGCTTAAAGAAATTGCCGTTGCATATTCAGTTTTGGATAAAACAAGGAAATTTCTTTTTGAAGCCGCTGAAGGGGGAAAAAATGTTCAGATTGAAACCGTTTTAATATGCGAGGATGAAAGGCGGACAGTCTGCGTGTCAACACAGGCGGGATGTAAAGTCGGCTGTGAATTCTGCGCTACGGGTAAAATGAAATTCGGCAGAAATCTGACCGCAGGTGAAATTGTATCTCAGGTCTATGAGGTATCGCGTCTGACAAAGGAGCGGATAACGAATGTCGTGTTAATGGGTATGGGAGAGCCGCTAATGAATTATGACAACGTACTGAAAGCGTTATTGATATTAACCGATACGAAAGGGTATGCTTTGCCGTCGCGTAAGATTACGGTTTCAACCGTCGGGTTTAAAAACAAGATAAAAAAACTGGCAGACGATATTACATCACCCGGAAACTACGCTCTTCGGAAGCTTAAACTTGCATTATCCCTCCATACAACAGATAAAGGTCTGAGGGAAAAGCTGATTCCGACCGCAAAATTAAACCCGCTTTCGGCAATTTATGAGGAACTCATTTATTTTTATAAAATAACCGGTACCAAGCTTACATACGAGTACATACATTTTGAAGGAATAAACGACACACCTGATGAAGTGAAACGGCTTACTAAGCTCTCACGTATGATTCCCTGCAATGTTAATATTATTCCGTTCCATACTGTAAGTTTCGAACTTGCAGAGCCGCTTAATAAATTTAATAAGAAAATCCATGCTAATATTTTTGACGGTAATAAAAATTCACTTTCAAAAAACAAAATAAATGATTTAATTACCGAACTGAGGGGAAATAAAGTCGTGGTAAACCTCCGTTCAAGCAGCGGCGCGGATATAAACGCAGCATGCGGTCAGCTTGCAGTTATAAAAAGTTAAAAAAATATTTTTATGCATCAGCTTATTATTTTCGGACCACCCGGCGTCGGGAAAGGCACTCAGGCACAGCTTATATCCGAAAAGCTTAATCTGTTTCATCTTTCCACAGGCGAATTTTTGAGAAAGGCAATCGCGGAAAAGACAGAACTCGGAATAAAAGCCAAAGAAACTGTAGAAGCCGGCTCACTTGTGCCCGACGACATTATGATCGGCATCGTAAAGGAAGCGCTCGAAAAAAATATAACCGCCGACTGTCAATCGGCAGGGTTTATTCTCGATGGTTTCCCGAGAACTCTTGAGCAGGCAGTCGCTCTCGGCAAAATATTCGAACAAATGAATTTCAAGAATGTAAAAGTGCTTCACATCACGGTTAATGAAGATGAAATAGTAAACAGATTGTTAAAAAGAGGAAGAACCGATGATACTGAGAAAACCATACTGCATCGCCTGAAAGTATATAAAAACTCTTCAAAAAAGGTAATTGACCATTATAAAAACAACGGCAACTGCATAATTGAGGTTGATGGTACGGGTGAGATAGACGAGATAAACAAAAAAATACATGCACTGCTCGGGAAATAACTGTTTTTTTTCAGTAATCCGAAAGTAAATTGCTATTTAAATAAATTAAGATTATTTTTACAGTTAAAATCGTATAAACTTTTTAAAACAAAAAAAGGATTTATGGCTACAAAAATAAAGGTAACCGAACTGCAGGACAAGGATATAGTTATTCTTGACCCTAAAGGCAGTTTTATAGGCGGTGATGAAACCGATGACTTAAAATTTGCCATAAAAGAAGTCGCCGAAAAAGGCAATCTGAAACTTATTATTGACCTCGGTGATGTAGTATATCTTAACAGTACTGCGCTTGGCGTTTTAATAGCGGCTCATGCTAACTATAAGAAAAGAGACGGAGAAATTAAACTGACTCGTCTCAGCAAAAATATAGAAAACCTTTTCGTAATAACAAAGCTGACTCTCATATTCGACTCGTTCGGATCTCCCGAGGATGCTATCGCAAGTTTCAAATAATAAACTCTTTTAAAATTACATCTAAATAATTAATTAAACTAAAGAAATTGGAGGTTAAATCTGCATGAAAAAATCCGGTGTATTCACGACGGTTCTGATTATCGTGGCATTTGTAGTAGCTTTATTAGTTTTCATTCTTGTACTCGGTAACCCGGCAAACTTTAAAACACCCGAAAAAACAATTCCGACAAACTTACTCGGCGCGGTCTATCTTGGTGGTTATATAGTTCCTCTCCTCATTACACTCAGTATTATGGTTATCACATATACTATTGAGAGAGCTCTTTCGCTCAGCAAAGCAAAAGGAAAAGGAAAAATTGAGGATTTTCTGAAAAAAATTCAGATTTCCCTCAAAGAAGGAAATACTGACGAGGCAATCGGACTTTGCGACAAGCAAAAGGGGTCAATTGCTAACATCATAAGGCAGGGACTCGAGAAATATCAGGAAACAGCAAGCATCAAGGAAATGGATGCCGAAAGAAAGCTCGAAGAAGTAAAGAACGCAATCGAAGAAGCTATGGGTCTTGAATTACCGCTTCTTAACACTAACCTTCCTGCACTCGCGACAATCGCATCGGTATCGGTGCTCGTCGGTCTGTTCGGAACGGTCGTCGGTATGATTAAATCATTCCAGGCTCTTGCAACAGCAGGAACACCCAACGCGGCGGAACTCTCCGCTGGTATTTCCGAAGCTCTTATTAATACTGCTGGCGGTCTATTCGGCGCTATCGTCGGTACAATTTCATACAATTTCTTTTTAACGAAAGTCGGCTCGATTACTTATATGATTGACGAAGCTACATATAATATTCTTTCAATCATTGCATATAAATCCAAGTAATCCCTGAATAAACTTGTTAATTCACATTAATTAATTCGTTAAAGAAAAAATAATGAAAAAAGTAAGGGATATAAGAAAACCGGACATCAAGATAGACATGACGCCTCTGGTGGACGTGATAATGCTTTTGCTTACGTTTTTCATGCTCACCGCTACGTTTAAAGCGGCTGAGTCAGAAGCAATTGAAGTCGCTCTGCCGCAGTCAGTTTACTCTGACCCTGATAATAAAATGAAAGAAACCGACGTACTCACTCTCTCGCTTACAAAAGCGGGTGATGTTTTTGTTGACGTGGATAACTATAAAATCAGAGAAAAGATATTCGGTGAGCCGTTCGCTATTGGTCTTTTCAGACCGGATACATTATCTCCGAGCCCGGTTGCAACTACAGGTAAAGTCGGTGATAAGGACGTAAAAAGGAAAGTAGTTTTGATGAATAAAGCGCAGTTCGAAAAAACTCTTGTTGACCTGAAAAACACACTGAGAAGCCTTTCGAACAATAAGAACGCAAACTTTCAGGTAGTAATCAAAGGCGATAAAGATACTGAATACGGTGTCTTTGAAGATCTTATGGCTTCGCTTCATGAATCCGATAATAAGATGTTTTCCCTTGTTACTACTATCAAGGCAGACAAAAAGGAATAAATTAAATTGATTTTTATAACACTAAAACACAGGAGTTTATAATATGGCTGGTGGCGGTTTTGATGCCCCTGAAGCGGGCGGCGGAAAAGGAAATAAACATAAGCAAAAAAAAGGAGCCGGTGTACGCATTGATATGACACCAATGGTGGATGTTATTATGCTTCTGCTTACGTTTTTCATGCTCACCACTACTCTTGCGGCACCTCAGCTCATGAAAATTTCTCTGCCAAAAGGAGATACAAAAGACAAGGTAAAGGTTGACATGGGTAACGTTCTCTATGTCAGATGTTCTGACATAGGTAACGTCTATTTCTCCGACGGTAAATCAGACGGTTCGGAAACTGAACTTAAGAAGATCGAACTTAAGAATGTAGCAACCGAACTCGAAAAGTTGTTCGCTAAGAATAACAATTTACTCTTGCTTCTTAAATTCGACAGGAAAATGAAATATAATATTATGGCTGATATATTCGATGAAATTTCACGCGCTAAGATTGAGAAAAGATACGCGTTCTTAAAGATGGAAGAAGCAGATGTTCAGAAGGTAACGCAGGCAGGCGGCTAAGGTTTAGCAATATTCGATTTCGTAAGCGGTTTGCCCCGGAAGGTAAGCCGCTTTTTTTATTATTTTTTATATTTTATATCTTCGTATTTTTAGGCAATTTACCGTAATGAAAAAAATAGTCTTAAAATTATCAGTATGCCTGTTACTTTTTTTGTTATCACAGGGACAATTTCCTGCAAGTCTTTTTGCTCAGGAAGGAAACAGTAAGCCACTTTCCGATAAGCCGACAATAATTAAGCAATATGTGGTTGACGAAACCGGAACACTCTCTGCTTCCGAACTAAGTACACTTATAAAAAAACTTCAGGATTTTGACAAACAAACTTCGACTCAGGTCGTGGTTTATATGATTTCAACGCTCGACGGAGAACCTATAGAAAATGTTTCCGTCAGCATAGCCGAAGCGAACAAAATCGGCAGAAAAGACAAGAACAACGGAGTTCTTCTCCTGATTGCAAAAAATGACCGTAAGCTCAGGATTGAAGTCGGTTACGGGCTGGAAGGCGCGCTTACCGACGCACTTTCATCTCAGATTATCAGAAAAGAAATAACGCCGTCTTTTAAAAGCGGTAAATATTTCGAAGGAATAAACCGCGGCGTTGATGCGATTATCGCCGTAACAAAAGGCGAATATACAGCCGATAATAAAACAAAGAAAGACAGCGGCGGCATCGCGTGTTTCGGCATTCCGATTTTTATTCTGTTTATTTTCGGTTTTATTTTCTTCAGTATTATAATCTCAATCATAAGGAGTATATTCGGGCTTGGCGGCAGAATGGTCTCCGGACGCAGAGGCGGAGGATTCTGGGGCGGAGGAGGATTCTTCGGAAGCGGAGGAGGAAGCAGTGGCGGATTTGGCGGATTCTCCGGCGGAGGAGGATCGTTCGGGGGCGGCGGATCAAGCGGATCATGGTAGAAACTTAAGTATTCAGTATTCAGTATTCAGTATTCAGTATTCAGTATTCAGTATTCAGTATTCAGTATTCAGTATTCAGTATTCAGTATTCAGTATGTCTCTGTGGAAAGAAGTTAGTATTAAAAATAATTATTTTAAAGTATTATGTCAGTAAATTATATAAGACAATATCTTTCAACTGATGACCTTCACGAGATTCAGTCGGAAATTTCAAAAGTCGAGAAATCAACTTCGGGAGAACTCCGTCTTTGTCTCAGAAAGAGCCGTGGACTGTTTGAAAAGAAATTCACTCCGCGCGAAATTGCCGTAAATGAATTCCATAAACTCGGTATGCATAACACGGATGAAAAAACCGGCGTGCTCATTTTCATACTTTTCAGCGATCGTAAGTTTGAAATCGTTGCCGATGAGGGAATAAATTCAAAAATTCCGTATGAGAAATGGGAATTAATTACATCCCGGCTAAAAAATGAATTTTCTTCGGAAAATTATAAAAACGGTATTCTTTTATGCCTGAATGAAATTAAAGATATTCTCGCCCGGGAATTTCCTTACAAGGAAGGCGATAAGAACGAGCTTTCCGACGAGATTGTAATAGAGTAATAATCTTACCATAAAATTGCGAAAGCTCCTCTTCATATCGTTTTTTCTGCTGATTGCCCTCAGCATAACTGCGCAGGAAAAACCTGACACGCTTAAAACAAGCGATTCAACAGGAATCATACTCCTCATTGATACAAGCAAGCAGGTTCAGTCGGATATTGACGCAATAATCAATTATAATGCCGCTGATTCAGTTGTCTTTGACCTTACTTCAAATAAAATGACACTTTTTAATGAAGCCGAAGTTACTTATAAAGATTTAAAACTCAATTCGGGAATAATTATCATTAACAGACAAACCCAGATTCTCGACGCTGAGGGTTTACCGTTTGATTCGGCGGGTGTAACAAGGTTTATTCAAATGCCGCTTATGTTCCAGGGTAAAGATAAATACGAAGGTTCTTCCCTTACATACAGTTTTAAAACACAACGCGGGACGATCTCAAAAGGGTATTCCGATGCGGACGTGGGATATTATTTCGGAGATAAGATAAAAAAAGTTACTCCGGAAATTATTTTCATCAGAGACGGAATTTACACAACTTCCACCGATAAAACAGATCCCGAATATTATTTCTTTTCTCCGAAAATGAAAGTTATGCCGGGAGATAAAATTGTTGCACAGTCGGTGTTTTTGTATATCGAAGGCGTTCCGGTTTTCTGGGTACCTTTTCTTGTTTTACCAAACCGTACCGGGCGTTCGTCGGGACTTATTATCCCTACTTACGGAACCGACGCCACTTACGGATTATATCTTTCAAACTTCGGTTATTTCTGGGCTATCAATGATTTTACCGATATTGCCGTCAGCACTACTGTTTTTTCAAAAGGAAGATTTGATTTTAAATCGCGTTTTCGCTACGCAAAAAAGTATAAGTATCAGGGAACAGCCGAAGGCGGCTATTCACTCATAAAAACCGGAGAGGCAACTGACAAAGACAGAGCCGTCTCTGACCAGTGGATACTCAGCCTGATTCACAGCCAGAAGATAAATCCGACACTCTCGCTCGACGGTAATTTATCTTTCGTCAGCGGGAAAAGTTATTATGATAATTCTACTAACAACCTTCCGCTTTTACTCCGGCAGAATGTTGTTTCGAATCTTACTCTTTCTAAATACTGGGAAGAAACCCCTTTTTCTATGACGGTAAATTACTACCGCGATCAGAGTCTGCAGACAGGTGCCGTTAATGAACGACTGCCTGATATCGCATTTAATGTAACTGAAACTTTTCCCTTCAGAAAAAGTCAGCTGTTAAGCACCGATTCAAAGTTTTATGAATTCTTTTCTTTTTCTTACAGGGGTAATGTCCGCAATGACAGGATAAAAACTGTTGTTTTAAACCCCGACGGCTCAAACGGCGCCGAAAGCACGAATATTAATTCAGGGTTTATCAATAACATTTCTCTGAGCTACGCTCCTGTTTCAAAATATTTAAACATACGTCCTTACTTCGCTTACACTGAAATCTGGTATCCGAAATATATCACTAAGAGTTTCAATCCGCTTGATAGTTCAGTTTCTGTTCAGGAGAATAACGCCTTTAAAGCTGTAAGGTATTTCCAGACGGGTATTTCCTTTAACACTAAATTTATCGGGATTTTCACTCCGCGTATATTCGGATTAACCGGAATAAAGCACACGCTTACACCTCAGATAAGCTATAATTTCCGTCCTGATTTTTCGAGCCCCGGATGGGGTTATTATGGAAATTATACCGACGCCACCGGCAAACCGGTTAAGTATTCTTATTATGAACAGAACTTATTCGGAACTGCTCCTGCGGGTGAATCGCAATCAATAAGTTTTGTTTTGGGTAACCTTTTTGAAGGGAAATCACGGATTGACGATTCGACTGAAAATAAATTCCAGTTAATAAATATAAACGCCGGGGTTAATTACAATTTCGCCGCCGACTCCCTGCAGTGGTCGGAAATCAGCGCTGACTTCCGCACACAAATCGGCAGTCTTCTGAATATCGGCGGAAATATGCGTTTTAATCTGTACGACTTCGATTACACGAAGGACACACGCGTGAATAAATTCCTGTGGTCGGAGCAAAATCGTATAGCCGACCTTACGGGATTCAATATTAATGTTTCTTCTTCGTTTTCTCTCGGATTAATGAAATCATCGCGCGATGAAAATAAATCGCCGGGCGATTCGCTTCTCGGAGCCCGGCGTGATTCGGTTAATAAATCATTATCCGTTTTCCGTCAGGATTTTGAAGACGTTGAGTATAACATACCTTTTACGGGAGGAATAAACTTCAACTATTCGGTTTCTCGCGATAATCCTGCTTTTCCGGTTAAACAATCCAATGTGAGCACTAATATTGCTTTCAGCCCGTCGCCCAGATGGCGCTTCGGATTGACGGCAAGCTATGATATACTGAATAAACAGGTCTCAGCGCCATATATAACAGCGTACCGCGACCTGAACTCGTGGGAAATAAATTTCAACTGGTATCCCATAGGACAATACCGCGGATTCTTTTTTGAAGTCAGGATAAAAGCGCCCCAGCTCCGCGATCTTAAAGTAACAAAACAAACTAATTCAAGAGGAGTATATTACTAATGGAAATTCAAAGATATTCCGGCGCGGGAAATACATTCGTTATGGTTAATAATCTCGACGGTAAAATATTAAACCGCAGAGAAGCAGTTCTTGAATTGATATCGCGCGATGAAAATAAAAATTTTGACGGAGTGATTTTTCTTGAAGATTCATCAATCGCCGATTTTCACATGAATTATTTCAACCGCGACGGTACCGGCGATGCGCTCTGCGGAAACGGATTACGGTGCACTGCAAGGTACATACTGGATAACTGTATATCGGATAAGAATATATTGCTCATCGAAGCCGTAGAAAAAATATATAACACCGATTTTCATCAAAACGGAGAAATTTCCGTCGGATTCCCTCCCCCGGCAAAACTGAAATTAAAGTTCAAACTTAAAGTTCATTTTACCCAATGGTGGCAGTTGCTGACGGTTTCATACACTGAGGTCGGCTCACCGCATATTGTTGTGTTTATTGACGACATAGAAAAACCTGCCGTAAAATCGCTTGACGAAATTCCTATTAACGACTGGGGCAGAAATTTGAGAATGCATAAAGATTTAATGCCCGAAGGCGCTAATGTGAATTTTGTAAAAGTGGAATCCCCTGAACGGGGAGAGATTTCCATTCGCAGTTTTGAGCGAGGTGTTGAAGCGGAAACACTCTCCTGCGGGACCGGGGCGCTGTCATCGGCGATTGTATCTTACGTATTGGGTGACGTTAATACTCCCGTTAAAGTACTGACAAAATCAGGAGAGTATCTTACGGTGAATTTTGATATTATTGAAAATCAAATCAGAAATCTTTCGCTTGCCGGTAATGCAGTGAGATTGGAATAAAATTTGCCTGTATCACTCAAAAATGTATCAGCCGCTGATTTTTTTTATATTTTTTATCAGATTGCACATGTTTATAGAGTGACTTTTTTTAATGTTCTCGAATATCAATACCGAATCTTCCCTTGAATATAAATGGCTCATAATATTCCTGTCTTCAAGCATATTAAGAAATGCTTCATCGTTTTCTATTAATCCGAATTTGAATGCGGATTTCAGACAGTCTTTCGGAGATTTACATATTATCCCCTGATCAAATAAAAATATTTTCAGCGTCTTCCAGAGTAATTCAAAGGAATATTCGAATCTTTGAATAACGCCGTCTTTTTCTAAATCACTAACGGCAGAGTTTATTCCATCTTCTAAAGTAATATAAGCTTTTTCAAGCAATCCGATACTATGTGTCAGTTCTTCTCTCATATATGGTTTTTCCCGTATTCAAAATAATTTCTTTGAAATCATCATTAAAATTATTAAACAAACTCAAATCTATGGTGTATAGCCCGGAAACATCATCAAGCAATTCTTTTATATTTCTTATTTTTTTTCTATCGGGTAATTCTGCCGTGTCAACGGCAATATCAAAATCAGAACCTTTACAGCTATTCCCTTTCGACCGTGAACCAAATAAAATAATTTTCAGCGGATTTAATTCCTTGATAATAATATTTACGGATTCATTCAATATTTTTTGTTCTCTCATTGACAGCATGGGATAATATAAATAATATTCTTATGAAAAAACAAGGATATAACCTTTATAAAATATCGTCTTACATCATTTTGATCCCGATAAAAATTCTTTCGCTTGCCGGTAATGTAGTGAGACTGGAATAGCCGCCGGATTAAAATATAGAATCCCCTGCCAGCGCGTGCTGACAGGGGATTTAAAAAATATGAAACCGGAAGTTTCCTGCCGGAATAAAACCAAATTTATTTGATAAGCATCATTTTCTTTGTATCACTGAAATCACCTGCCGACAGGCGATAGTAGTAAACGCCGCTCGAAAGGTTTGAACCGTCAAAAGGTGCATTATATGAACCCGCTTTTATATAACTGTTCAGATAAGTTGCTACTTCATTTCCTCTAACGTCATAAATTTTCAGTGTCGCATTTCCGTCTTTCGGAACTGAGAATCTGATATTTGTTGTCGGATTGAAAGGATTCGGGTAGTTTTGCTCTAAATTGTATTTCGAAGGAACCTTTTCGATACTGCCGATACCCGTAGGAGTGAATAGCGAACTCGGAATTTTCATTGCATTTTGAACCGGTGCGCCTGTCGGGTAAGGAGTTCCGACTTTGTAAATAATAATATTCAAATCCATATTCGCTAAATCTATTCCCGCAGGAATTGTGTAAGTAAGTTGTTTCGTTAAAACCGTATTCAGGTTCCACGGAGTTGAAGTTAAAAGTTCTCCGGTTGTTCCGTTCACTAAGGCTTTGGATACGTGACCGTGAACATAATCATTGTGTACTCCAGCTGTTCCGCACGATGCATAAAAATTCTGCGGCATGACCAGATTGTTTTCTGTTATAACATAATAAATGTTATATGTGTCCGTCAGGTTTACCAGTGCTGTTGCATTGATAGTTGCATTGATTGTTCTTGTTGCAACATTCAAAGTCTGATTGATCACCTCAATCTTAACATTTGGCGCAATTGTTGCCTGATAATTCGCCTGACCTACCCAGGCGCTCCTGGATATTATACCCGAACTTCTGCCTATAACCGCTGTCGGATAAGAAGTCATGCCCATAAGCTGAATTACAGGGTAACCCGTTGCCGCCCATGGATCAACAGGACTTCCGTAATTCGGAGGTCCGTGGTATAATATAACAACTGACTTCGGATGAGCAGCCAGTATTTGAGCTACAAATTCATGTCCGCACGGGCAATACCCGCACCATGTTCCTGTGGCTTCTTCAAGTACTACATTATTCGAGTCAGTGATAAGCTGTGCGTTGATGTCACCAAATGCGAAAAGAAGTCCAAAGAGGAGAACCGTAAGTAAAAAGATTTTTTTCATAATTATGAAAGTTTAAGTTTATAAAACGCCTTGCTGAAAACTAAAATATTTTATTTAAAAAAACAATACCGTTTATTCATATTACTATTTCACAAAAGTTGAATTTTCCGCAGAAAAACAACCATTTCGTCGTTAATATATGTTAAATCAACATTACTTATTGGCACGGCTTTAAGTCTTAGTGTAAAAATAACAGTATCGTTTTCAATAGTCAATATATAAATTATATTTATTTACCTTGACGGGGGGTCATTATTGCATTATTAATTCCCACCCGCGCTTATTTTACGGGTTCAGAGTTCTCCCATATAAAACTGAACAGCATCTTGCAGGCTACGGCAAGTTCACGGTGCTCAATAAATATCATTGAAATGCTGTTTGTTTCCCCCGAGGTTCGGAGCAGGGGAAATAATACTTTCATTTCATCAAAAACCACCATTTTAATGGGGAGTGATGCGGTTACACGCGCCTGCTGTCCCAGCTTTGACTGATTCCTGACGTATTTTAAAAGCCAGTCCTGACCCTGAAGTTCTCCAGCCTCAAAAATATTTTTGCATAACGCTCCGCGTTTTATGACCTTTGATTCTTCGCGTGCCTGAGCCTTCAGTCTGTCCGAATTATCGCAGACATAAGGTCCTTTGTTGAATGTCAGAAGACTGAGTTTAGTATCCTTTAATGCCTGTAAATATTTATTCTGTATTTGCTCTTTATCATTGAATACTTCGACAAAATCAATCGAGTACTGATTATCCTTATTCTCATTAAATAATGGACTAAAAATACTCGTTACGCTTTCCTTCAGCGCTTTTCGTTTTTTTAACTCTTCTTCGCATTCGTCCTTTCCCCTTTCGGTACATATCCCACGGACAAGCATTCTTTTAATCACTTCATAAACCTTCGTCCGGGGTATCTCAACGGAATTCTGTAATTCCAGTGTTGTAAAACCCTTTTTAGACAGAAGCGTTATATAAACTTTCGCTTCGCGTTCTGTTAATCCTAATTCAATAAATTTTTGAATCTGTTTTCTATATTCAGGCTTCATTTTATTATCTATATTTGCTTTTATTTGAATTGCAGTCAGAAATTATTATCCCGCCTGTCATCAGCTATACATGCTACGAATGACAGGCAGATAAATAAATTATTTACAATATTAATTTTTGTAACCGGATTTATTTGCGGAATATTAAAATGTTAAACACCCGCTTAGTTTAAAAATAACTTTATTCATATTAATATACAATTAACAAATGATATTTATTTACCTTGACAGGGGGTTATTAATCAGCTTAATTTTTCGGGTATAGTTGCTATACCGGTTTGCGGGTTTTCCAAATATAATCTAAGAGCATTATTTATTCTTAAATATTATTTTCAGCAAACGTTCCTCTTAAACAAGAGAGAGTACCGGCAAATTTAGCAACTTGGATACGAAGTCTCTTGCGTATATCTTAGTCTTATTTTCTTCAAAGTTTTTTAACCCTGCATATTAATAAGTTGACTTTGTGATTTGCAGGGTTTATTTTTTGTATATGATTACAAGAATAGTTGAAACAAGAGTCCAAGAGGTAATAAAGAAATTTCCCGTTACCGGAATAATAGGACCAAGGCAATGCGGCAAGACAACTCTTGTGAAGAGCATCATGAAATATATTCCCGGTACGGCATTATATCCCGACCTTGAGTCAATTACAGATATGCGGAAACTACCAGCCTATTTAACCAGAACACCTTTTTTAACATCCGTGAAATCACCGGCACTGAGCCTGTAGAAATACACTCCCTGTGCCATAGCAGTAGCGTCAAATGTCTCGTTATAAACTCCCGCTGAACGACTCAATTTCAAAAACTGAGAATACCCCCGAAGAAATTAAGCCAGTAAAAAAGGAAACTTATGAATCCCCGAGAGCTGAATTTGTACCGCTAAAAGTTGAGGAGCGCCTGATGACATTAAGGTTTATTCTCTTGTTATAAAGTTCGGGACTGCATAAAGCGGGTAAACATTTATATTATTATAGGATGAATAATTTTCCAGAGAGAAACGAATGCCCTGATTCAGATTTTTTTCTTTT
>JAPLFI010000238.1 GCA_026390755.1 Ignavibacteriota bacterium | reverse complement strand
GTAAACGTGTATGTGTAAGGAGAGAGCCCTGTCATTTTAAAGTTGCCCGCTGTATCCGAAGTCACAATTAACAGACCCGGCGAAGAAGAAATACGCACATTTGAAATCGGCAGGTTTGAAAATACATTTGTTACTGTTCCTTTCATAACCTGTGTGCCGGTTAAAGGATTTAATTCACAACCCGGCATAAGAGATATACTTACGAGCAGTGCAATCATTAGCACTGACAATAGAACCTTTTTCATTAAATAAAGTTAAGTTGAAAAAAGCCCGCCTGTATTAAAACAGGCGGGCTGATAAAAATTGTTACTTACTGATTCAGACTGAAACTGTTTTCGCCGTTCTTGTTTATTTTTACGTCTATTATGAATTGTTCTCCCGCTGTCGGTGATGTTACAGTAGCGTTTAGGTAAAACATTCCGTAAATACGCGGAGCGCCCGGATTCAAATCGTATCTGCCTTTAAGATAAAAACCATATACATGGTGCATTCCCGCCAGTTGATTCGTATAATATAGTGTTCTGTCATACGGGAAATCATTAACAGGGTCCGGCGTTACCGTCAAAGGGTATAATCTTGAAAGTGTGTCAAATTCCGCAAAAGTGAAACTTCTGCCGGCCATCAGCGGCTCTGTAAACCAGCATTCAAGTCCCGGCGCATCAAGCGCTTGATCACCCGAACGGAACAGGAATCTCTCTCCTATACCAACCGAATCCCTCATTTGCATGTCTTTATTAACCGAATTTAATTCCTGTATAACCTGTCCGAGTAAGAGATTGACCGCACTCCATGAGTTGTCGTCAAAATACTCGCTAACGGTGAGGTTATTAAACATGAAAATATTTGTGAACAGCATTTTAGAGTTCACTCGTGTAGTGTCGCCTGATACTGCCACACTGATGGTTTTTGTGAACCAGCCGGCTTTTTTCATGGTGATTGAATAATTACCCGCAGTTGCTCCTGTAATCACGAAATTACCCGAAGCATCTGTTCTGGCGTTTGAAGATCCCGGAACAGTAGTCACCAATACACTGTCCATAGGTAAATTTGTCAAAGAATCGGTAATATTACCTTTTATTACTGCATTGCCAACGCTTGTCAGTGTATTATCACAGCCCGATGTAAGAGCCATGCCCGCAAGTATCACAACAGCGTAAATTGCTAAGAATGTTTTTTTCATTGTTATGTTTAAATTAAAAAAATTGATTTATTAAAAACCCGGTTTAGATATTTTCTCTGCCGATATCTAAACCATAACTTATAATTTAATATAATAATTCAACTAAATCAGTGATAAAAATATATTGAGTCCCGAAAATTACAGGGTTAAAACCCGGGGAAAAGAATTCTTTCAATTTTCAATGTTTTACCTGAAATTATATCAATTTCAAGAAATATTCCCGCAAATTTCACCTCATCAGCCGCAACCTCGTGTTTATGAGGTGTACCGAATATGAATCTTTTAACCGACGAATCCTTCTTCATTCCTATAACCGAATCATAAGGACCCGTCATTCCGACGTCAGTTATATATGCCGTTCCGCCTGCCATTATTCTGTCATCAGCCGTCTGTATATGCGTGTGCGTTCCAAGCACTGCAGAAACCCTTCCGTCCGCGTAAGAGCCGAAAGCAATTTTTTCTGACGTGGCTTCTGCATGAAAATCAACTATTACTACCTTAGTTGTTTCCTGTATTTTTTCTATCACTCTGTCAAATCCTCTGAAAGGGCAGTCAAGTGGTTTCATGAAAACCCGCCCCAAAAGGTTAATAACAGCTATCTTATATCCTCTGTCTTTAACATTATAAATTCCATATCCGTTTCCGTAAACTCCCTTCGGGTAATTCAACGGGCGCAGAATTCTTTCCGCATCGTGTATGTATTTGTGTGATTGTATTTTGTCAAGTGTGTGATTACCGCCTGTTAATACATTTATCGGCAGTGATAATAATCTGTTCCCGTCTTTTTCGAGAATTCCCATACCGCCGGAGATGTTCTCTCCGTTGGCAATTACAAAATCAACGTTGTATTTAGTAATAAATCCCGGCAGTAAAGAACTTGTTATATTAAAACCCGGCTCTCCTACTATATCGCCTATAAATAATATTTTTGCTGTATCCTGCATTTATACGAAGTACTCCTCTGCTTTGTATCCCTTCCAGTCACAGTATTTTTTCAGGTCTCCCTGCATTGATTTTAATATCGCCGCCAGCATAACGGCGTCATCTGTAAAGCCGATTATCGGAAAAAAATCAGGTACTATATCAAAAGGATTCATAAAGTATATGATTCCCGCCGCCAGAAGCGCTATCGAGCGCCATGGTATGTTTGTGTAACTTTTCGACCTGTAATCCTTCAGCATTTCCATTGCTAATTTCAGATTTTTAAAGAATTGAGAAAACTTTGTTAAATTCAGCTTTCCGCCTTTATCTTTAATTTTATTCTCTTCTTTCAGAATCTCATCAAGTCTTGCGGGTTTAATTTCTTCCGCCTTTTTTTCTATTTCCCGTATGAGTTCTTCCTGACTTAATTTATTGCTTTCGTTCATGTGTTTTTCGCTTAAAAAATATTTTTAAAAATTAAACAATCGCTCTTATTATAAAAAAAAGTTCTTCCCTGCCTGCCTGTCTGCGCCAGATAGACGGCAGGCAGGTCTGTGATCTCTGTGTAACTTTTTTTCTTTATCCGCAGACTTTCCTGAAAACCCTCAAAAAATTCTGCCCGAGTATTTTCCTGATTTCTTCCGCAGTGTATCCTCTTTCTGCAAGTTTGATAGTAATGATAGGATAACACGTTGCGTCATATATTTCGACTGGCGGAGTTATTCCTCCGTCAAAATCCGAACCAAGCCCGACGTAATCAACTCCGACAAGCTTCTTAATATAATCAATGTGGTCAATAAGGTCATCCACGCTTGTTCCCGCTTTGTATTTTTTCGAAGAAATCAGTTTATATCTTTCTTCGTTGAATTTTATCATATCGTCCTTGTATATAGCGTATAATCCGTCAATTTCATCGCCGAACATGTTATCAATTCCCGGCGTACGCGTTGACTTTCCGTTTTCGTTTATAAAATCGTCGAGGAAATTCACCATTATCACACCGATGTGAAGCGATAATCGGATTTTTCGTCGTCTTTACAACATCCCAAAAAGCGCCTTCGCCGATGTGTGATACGTCAATCAGCATACCAATCTCATCCATTCTTTTTACAACTTCAAAACCGAATTTTGTCAGCCCGCCGGCTGGTTCTGCGGTTTTTCCGTGTGCGGGTTCATCCTTTGCGGAAGTGCCTAACAGATTCGATCTGTTCCATGTCAGCCCGATATATCTTATACCGAGCTTGAAAAATTCGTTAACGTTATCCGCATCATTCCCGACTGCCGCGCCGTCTTCAATTCCCATCATACCGCAGAACTTTCCCGATTTTATTATCCGGTCAATATCCGCGGAGTTGTAAGCTATTTCAAATTCACCGGAGTATTTCGCTTCGATTCTCTTAAGTCTGCTTATCTGTTCTTTGGCAAAGGCATTCGCCCTTTTTTCTTCGCTTGACGGAATCCAGATTGCGAACACCTGCACGTCAACTCCGCCTTCTGTAAACCTCTGCAGTCCGGACTGGGTAAACTTATCCCGTGTGCCGAATTCGGCTCCGCGTTTGAATACCTGATAAAGATAATCGTTATGCGAATCAATGACGGTTGATTCATAATGCAGTTTAATTACTTCGTGTAAATCCATTTGTACGGAATTTTTTTTTATTGTGTCTTTTTTTTCTGATATGCTGTCTGATTTAAAAACTGTATCTTTATTATATGCATTCAGCAGAACTTTTTCCTGTTTGCAAAAAAGAAAACAAAATGCTCCAAAAAGTTCTGCAGCTCCGCAGAACAAAAGGGTAACAAAATATTTATTCCTTCGATTACTGAACATTATTTAATTGAACATTGTTTATTGTTGCGATTTCTGGTTAAGATTAATCAGCGGCGTAAGTTTCTGGTCATAAGGAGTAATTACGATGGTGTTGTTTTTTGAGTTCATAAGTTCCTTAAGCGCTTCAATATACTTCCACTGTAAATACTGCGGATTTATTGTATTGGAGATAATTTTTTGCGCTTCGGCTATTCCCTTTGCCTCAACTTGTTTTCTTTCGGCTTCCTGTTTTTCTTTCTGCAGGACGTAAACCATTTGCTGTGCCCTTTGCTCGGCGGATATTTTCTCGTCAATCGCTTCGCGCACTTTTCCCGGCAGTTCAATGTTCCTCAAAAGGATTTTTTCCATAAGTATTCCCTTGCCCTCGAATGA
>JAPLFI010000438.1 GCA_026390755.1 Ignavibacteriota bacterium | reverse complement strand
TTTTTGATATACTGCAATCTATATTCACAGTCAACAGTTTTAGAAATCCGCAGTTACAGAAATCTCACGTTTGGGATGGTAATTCCCGGTATAAACACAAGAATATCCGAAACTAATTCAAACGCGGGGAGATTTTATATATACGCAAAGAAAGTAAATTTTTCAATAAATTTCAATTTACCTTCAAATCTGACATCAGGCGGGGACAATTTGCCTATAAAATTCACCGCAACAAAGAGCGAAAATTCCAACGATGCCGTTGCAGGCACAAGTTTTGATCCATACACCGGTACCTATTTCGATGCAAGAGGCAGTACCAGAGAATTATATATTCGTCTTGGCGGAACGACGGCACCTTCAACTACACAGGCGGCAGGCAGTTATTCGGGCACAATTATTATGACTTTAACAATAACAGATAACTAATATATGAATACATCAAAAACAGCTAAAAGTTCTGCTGTCCTATTATTTCTTTTTTTTATTTCAGCCGTCGCATATTCGCAGGTAACGGTTGCTCCTGTTGCAATACATATCGGAGAGACAAATAAGAACGGTTACATGTTAATCAGGAACAACTCGACTAACGCTGACTGGGAAGTAAGCATTGAAATGAAATTCGGATATCCGCAATCAGACACGGCGGGAAATACATACATCTATTTTCCCGAAACAGAAAAAGCGGATGACCCTTCGGCGGTGAAATGGATAAGTTTTTTCCCGAGAAAATTTATACTGAAACCCCTTGAAGAGCAGACCGTCCGGATTGCCGCAAAGCCCCCTAAAGACCTTAAAGACGGTGAATACTGGGGAAGACCGATTATATATTCACATGCCTTAAATGCCGTTGACACAACAAATAAAGAACAAATCGAAGTCGGTTTATCCGTACAGTTCCAGACCGTAATAGCGCTGAATTACCGTAAAGGAAAGTCTTCGACCGGAATAAACCTCACTTCTTTTGAGGGCAAATATGAGAACGATAAAATTATATTATCCGCGGGTGTGAAACGCGAGGGTATATGTGCGTACATAGGAAGCATGAACGCGAAAATATTTAACGATAAAAACGAAGCAGTAAAAGAGTTAAAACAGGAGATAGCGATATATTACACGCTTGAAAGAAGAATTGAATTTGATGTTACGGGTCTTTCCAAGGGACAGTATTATGCCGAAATCGAATTTAACACAAACCGTGAAGAACCCGGCGGAGTAATTATAAAAGGTAATTCAATAACAAAGAAAATTCCGGTGACCATAAACTGATGAAAAACACTGTTCTTTTTTTTATAGCGTCTTTTTTTTTTGCATAAACCTGTTTTGCGGAGCGGGAACAAAAATTGTTTACGCTTATGATACCCAGCAGGAAAAAAATGAACACTTAAAACTCAACCAGTTACAGGACAAAAATTTCTGTGGTGTAAGCGCGCAAAAAGACAGTTTATATAATAAATCCAATCCTCCAGCCGAAGAAATACCAATACAAATCAAAGCCGATAAAATCGGACTTTTTAATGTAAATGTATATTCATACAAAAATACACTTTTTATACCTGTATCAGAGTTTTTCGGATATATAAAAGTTAACTGCAGGTTATCCGACAATAATTCCGTAATCACAGGTTTTTTCATTGACGAGAAATCAGAATATAAAATTTCCGTTCCGGATTTATCCGCCGTAATAAAAAACTCTCATATCAGCATACAAAGATCAGATTTTTATATAACCGAAACAGATATTTATATGAACAGCTCCTTATATAAGGAAATATTCGGAATTGACATGGCAGTGGATATGAAACAATTAAGCGTATATATGACATCGAGCAATAAATTACCGGCAACACTTGACGAAGAAAGACAATTATCAAGGGAAAGGACAGAATCGGCACAGCCCAAAATTAAAGCTGAAAAATATTTAACGAGACACCGTAAATTATTAGGCATGGGTTTTCTTGACTGGCAGGTATCTGCAACGCATATACAACCGGATATCAACAGTCTCACGTACGGGCTTGCGCTCGGGAGTGAAATTATCGGCGGTGACTTTATGGGTAATCTGACGGGAACCCGCGATACACCGGCGGACTGGCAAAATTCAAGCTGGAGATGGAGATTTGTAGAAGACAAAAGATGGTTCAGGCAGGGAATTGCGGGAGACATTAATCTCACTTTGGGATTGCTGTCGAATACGCAGGGAGTTCAGGTAACAAACGCTTTACCCATATCAAGAACTGTTTTAGGCGCTTATAAAATATTTGATCAGATTTCCCCGAACTGGGATATAGAATTATATGTGAACAACGAACTA
>JAPLFI010000478.1 GCA_026390755.1 Ignavibacteriota bacterium | reverse complement strand
TTTTAAGCTGTGTTTTCGACGGTTCCGGATGGCAGTCCAGAACATTTGTCCCGACAAGTCCGAGCCCCCCGTCCGTTTCAAATGTTTTAACCGCCTTATCGTTCATTTCGGTAATTGTCCCGTCCCTGCGGCATACCGTAACCGCCGCTCCGAATTCTTTCACCCATAAGGACTTTTTGCCGTTATACATTATCGCTCTTTCCTTTTTTTAGAGGTGTGAGAATCAGGAACAAGCCTATTATCACTATTGCCACAACGCTTCCGAGAAACGAAGGGGACGCGAACATGTGAAATATCTTTATATCGGCAAATGCAAGTCCCGCGAACAGCAGTCCTATAAGCGCCTCTCCGGCTATCAGTCCCGAAGAAAGCAGGATTCCCGTATTATTAATCTGTTCTTTCTTTGCGCCTTCAATCTTTCGTTTTTCAACAACCTTATCAATTATTCCTTTCATCAGTCCTCCGAGGAATATCGCGAAGGAAGTATCCAGCGGCAGGTACATACCCACGCTGATCAGCATCGGACTCTTCACCTGCATCAATATAAGCGCCGCCCCCATAAACATTCCAATAATTATTAATATTAATTCCGTCTTTCCTTCGACAATTCCCCTTGCCATAATTGCCATTAAACTCGCCTGCGGTGCGGGAAGTTTCTCTCCGCCGAAACCGGCGTTTGTTCCGAGAATGTCATTTTGTTTCTCGGGTTCCATTGCTTTCACTTCGTCGAGCGTGAATGTCTTATTCGTCATTTCAGGATTCTTGCCTTTGTATGTTACGGTGTTTGTTCCCGCTTCCTGAAGTTTTGTAATCTCATTGCTGGTTGACTGCTTGATATCTCCGAGATGGAGCAGAGAGAGAACAAAGAACATAACCAGCGAAGCCGCAACAACTCCGAATATATCGCCGAACTGCATTTTCCATGGCGTACATCCGAGTATATGTCCGGCTTTCAAATCCTGCATCATTTCACCCGCAACAGAGACCGAAACGCATGTAAACGCCGCAACGCCGAGCACAGCCGCTATTCCCGCATAACCCGTCATTCCGAGTCCGACCATCAAAAACGCTACAACTATAAGAACCGAAACCGTTAAACCGCTCGTCGGATTATTGCTCACTCCGATAATTCCAACGAGGTATCCCGAGACAGCCGCGAATACAAATCCGAGCAGTATCATAACCACAGTAGCTACTGCCGCAGGAATTACTGCATTTGTGAAATAATTAAATATAAAAAACATTATAACAGCTATCACTCCGAGTATAGGCAGAACGTATTTTATGTTGATATCTTTATCGGTTCTCTCAAGCGCGCCTTCTCCGCCGGCTACCTTACGCACGTTCGAGAACGACCTTGAAATACCTTCAAATAAACTTTTTCTCATTTTATACAGCGTATAAAACGCTCCCACGAGCATACCGCCTATGGCAATATATCTAACGTATGCTTTCCAGACCCTTGTAATTTCAACAGCCCAGTCCGGAATCGCTCCCGGATTAGCATAGTTCAGGAAATACGCAATTGCCGGTGCCAGCAATCCCCATGCAAGCACACCGCCGCTGAAGTTAATAGCGCCGAGTCTCGGACCGATAATAAATCCCACCCCGAAATAAGCGGGAGCCATACCGGGAGATTTAAGTAAAATAGAACCTTTAGCAAAAGTAACGACTTTCGACCATCCGGCTGCTATGAATTTTAAATCAACCAATGCCGTCAGCAGTGCTCCGAGTCCCATACCCGAAAGCAAATATTTCGAGCCGCCCGTGCCTTTCTGTCCCGATTTATGAATTTCCGCCGCGGCAATTGATTCGGGAAAAGGAAGGTCGCCGTCTTCGACCAGAACTCTGCGGAGCAAGGTCACAAACATTATACCGAGTATGCCGGCAACAATTAAAATTATTGTTGAAATTATATAATGAGAAGTCGAATAAAACGGGTCCCAGATTCCGGATATAAAAAATGCAGGTAAAACGAAAATAGCGCCTGCGGCAATATTGCCTCCTATAGACCCGACGGTCCGCGCTGCATTCTCTTCGAGTATGCTTCCTTTCAGCGCTTTCAGCACTGCCATACCGATAACGGCAGTTGTATATGTAGCCGCGATTGTCATTCCAGCCTTCAGTCCGAGATAAGCGTTTGCGGCGCCCATAAGCATTGCCATCAATGCGCCGAGGAAAACCGCGCGGAATGTAAACTCTTTCATGCTTGTTTCAGCGGGAACAAAGGGTGTAAATTTTTTGTCTTCTGTCATTATGATTCCTTTCACTACCAGTATAGTTGAACGGTCACCATTCAACAAGGTTAAAGATTGTTTGATTTCGGAATTCATCAAAATCACGATTTATTAATAAAAAAGAAATATTAAAAAACACAGAAATACATGCTACAGACAGAGAACAAAAAGGCAAAAGATTTTACACAATAATAATCTTTCATAAAAGTTTGAATAGTATTATCTTGTATTATATGAAAAACTCCGGTCAAAATATTTCCGAATATAAGAATTTAATTATTTATTGTTTTTCCGGGACGGGCAATGCTTTGAAAGCCTCTGAATGGCTTATCGAAAAAGCAAAAGAGTACGGTATCAATACCGTCCTATATTCAATAGACAGGTTTGAGAAGATTGACAAAGAAAAACAGGACGGCAAAACATTAATAGCATTTTGTTACCCTACGCACGGTTTTAATGCCGCCCCGCTTATGCTGAAATTTATTTTAAAATTTCCACGCGGACACGCGGATATATTACTGCTGAACACACGCGGAGGACTGAAATTCAAGAAAATATATTTTCCCGGTTTAAGCGGTATAGCCCAGTTACTTCCGATGTTATTTTTGTTGCTGAAAGGTTATTCTATAGCAGGATTGCTTCCGTTTGATATGCCGTCAAACTGGATATCGTTCCATCCGGGTTTAACGGACAGCGCAGTCAATGACATAGTAAGCAGGCGGCAAAAACAATTGTATAATTTTGCTGACAGATTATTTGCGAATCAAAGAGCATTCAGCTATAAAGTTTTTTTGTATTTGCCGCTTGATTTAGCCATATCTCCGGTTACTGCAGGCTATTATTTCTGCGGAAGGTATATGTTCGCAAAATCTTTCTATGCATCGTCGGAATGCAACGACTGCCGGCTGTGCGAAAACAATTGCCCGACAAATTCAATTAAGATCGTCAATAACCGTCCTTTCTGGGCATATACATGCGAGAGCTGTATGAGGTGCATCGGCATCTGTCCGAATAAATCAATACAGACAGCGCACACATTCATAATTCCCGTTATTTATCTGATATCGCTTGTACCATTTGCGGCAGGAGTATTTAACGTATTAAAGATATACATTGGCGAAGGAATTATTAACGGGCTTATAACCGTATTTCTCAACTGGGGTTTTACTGTTGCGTTAATAATTATTGCTTACAGGATGTTTTCCCTGCTTCTTAAAATTAAATTCATAAATAAGTTTTTCGAATACACGTCACTGACAAGATACTGGAGAAGATATTTAGCTCCCGGCACAGGAGTAAAAAAGTTCAGAATGTTTCATAATAAAGCATGAATCCGGCAGTGTAATATTCTGCCGTTAATGCAACTAACTTAGATATAAATCGTTATAATTATTAATAAAAAAAATGAAATGAATAAAACAATAAAATTCGGAGAAGAAGTTGAGGGTTACAACATCCCTGTTCTGAATGAACGGGAAATAAGAGCTTCGGCAGGAATACTGTTTTTAGTTATCTTTATCTCTTTAATGCTTATTATGTTTAAAGGTGATTTTTTACTGATAAAGTATGTAATAACCATGTTCCTTGCTGATTTTATGATACGGGTTTTTGTTAATCCTAAATTTTCCCCTACATTAATAATAGGGCGTTTGATAGTCAGGAATCAGGTCCCGGAATATGTCGGGGCTCCGCAAAAAAAGTTTGCATGGATAATTGGTCTAGTCCTCGCAGCTACAATGTTCATTCATATGGTGATAGTAAATGCATTCAGCCCGATAACGGGTATAATATGCCTGATTTGCCTGATATTCCTGTTCTTTGAATCTGCGTTTGGCATTTGTCTGGGGTGTAAGTTTTATAAACTGTTTTATAAACAAAAAGCTCAATACTGCCCCGGTGAAGTTTGTGACGTGANNNNCAGGGGTTCAGATACTGATTTTGTCAGGATTTGTTGTGTTCATTTTCCTGACGGTCTTTTTATTTAACGGAAACTTCAGTAAAAAGCCTTATGATATATTCGGGATTGAAAAGTCTGCGCAATCCAAATAAAAAATATAATTCCGCCGACTCGGAAATGTAATGATTCTGATGCGGATTTATTATAATTTCATAGATTAACTAATTTATACGAATAAATGAAAAAAATATTTTTATTCGCGGCTTTATGCCTGCTTTTCGGCTCCTTGTCGCTTTATGCCCAGGTTGAAATTTCGTCTCAGGATGCAAAAGACCATATCGGAGAAACAGTATTCGTAAAAGGGACGGTATCGGGTGTATCGCAATCCCAAAAGGGTAACATCTATATTAATTTCGACTATCCTTACCCGGATCAGACTTTCACCGCATCTGTTATGGGCGGCTCTGATGTTGATGTAAGCAATATTAAGGTAGGAAGTTTAGTAAAAATTCTCGGTGAAATCAAAAAGTACAAAGAAAAACCCGAAATACTTCTGAAAAAACAGGATCAGATAATTTCCGTGGAATAAATCCGGTTCGAATTACAACTGTAAGTAATTTTTACCTGCCTGCGGTCTGACAGGTGCAGGCAGGTCTGAAACATTCTTTTGACAAAGCAAAAGAATGTATAATTTTAATAATATTCGTATTCATAAGAATACTTCTCGAACATTTCGCCAAGTCCGTTATATAAAATTTCTTCCGTCAAGTTACCTTTGGAATCATATTTATATGTTGTTCTTATCATCAGCGCGCCTGCTCCGTCGTATCTGCTGTGTTCTTCCCATAAACCCATATCATTGTATTTATACACGAGACGGAAATCTATACGGGATTCATTTTTATATGAAATCCACTCTGTCTTTTGCTTCTTTTCATTATACATTTCAATATCGCGTGATGTTATACTGCCGTCAGAGTCGTAACAAGTTGTTTCCACAAGATTTCCCCATCCGTCATATATATATTTTTCACTGTAGTTAATATCACCGTTACCGGATTTATTAACTTTCTTTATAATATTTCCGTTTTTATCATAAGTAATTTCTTCCTGTGTTGCCGGTGAACCACCGGTCAGAAAACTTGTCATTTTTATTTTCTTAACGCCGAGTTCCCTTGTCATCTTTTGAAATTCTTTGCGTCCGTTCTTCTCCACCCGCTCCTGCGTATCCTGAGCGTATCCCGCTCCAGCAATTGCCGTTATTAATAACGCTAAAATTATTTTCCTCGTAAATCCTCCTTTGTTATTCCATTGTCATTTTATACATTAAATTTCAATTTTTGTTCCGATTCCCATAGCCACTGCTTTATCATAAACGAGTTTTGCCGTAGCCGCGTCCTGAATTGCCAGACCGTTCGATTTAAACAGAGTTATCTGTTTTGCATCTTTCCTTCCCGTCTTTTTACCCGTTATTATCTCTCCGAGTTCCGCATAAAAATGAGCATGTGTGATAGCATTCTCTTTCAGGGGAATCATAATATCGCCGGCTTCGTTCATACATGCCTCAAGCGAATCGCCCACGAACAAAGACCTCTTAACTATCTCCGTGTCAAGCTCCCGCGCGTCCGGCGTATGACTTCCGATACCGTTTATATGCGTTCCTTCTTTCACCTTCGAGCCGTCGAAAAGCGGAACGGAAGATGATGTTGCCGTGCAGATTATATCACACTCAAGCATTTCGGCAACAGACTTTGCTTTAACGATTTCGATATTCAGCTTTGGTTTCATTTCGGCAATAAATTTATCCACTGCCTCGCCGGAAACGTCATATATAACTGCTTTATTAATATTTCTCGCTTCCGTTACAGCCCATAACTGCATTTTTGCCTGCACTCCCGCGCCGAATATTCCCGCCGTTTGTGCTTTATCTTCCCGTGCAAGAAATTTAGTGGCAACGCCGCTTGCCGCGCCGGTCCTGACTGCAGTGAGCGGGATTATTCTTGTAAACTGTTACAACTTTGCAAGCCAGCGCTCCTGATTCTTTCAGAAATGCGGGCATATATAAAGAAACACCGCCTTCGGGTTTTATTACAGTTCTCAGCGGCAGAACAGCGCTTCCGTTTGAAAGTTCGGCAAAGGCTTTTTCAACGACGTTGATACAGTCTTTCATATCCAGCACCTGCATCACGTCTTTTCTGTTAAGTATTAATGTCATTTTGTGATTAGATTTATGGTTAATAAAATATTTATTGCGATTTAAGCAAAGTTAAGAAGAAATTATTATTAATTAACTGTAATAATCAAAGAATAGATATTAATCTTCGGATTTCATTCGGTTTGATATGTCTTTGAGTGAAGCAAAAGATTCTACGAGTTCGGGGAGATGTTC
>JAPLFI010000542.1 GCA_026390755.1 Ignavibacteriota bacterium | reverse complement strand
TACCGGAACGGCTGAATATTCACCCGTTACACTGAATTTTCCAAGCGGAACATTTTCCGGCGGTGCTTATGCAGGTGTGAAACTATCTAATACAAAACATGTGAATAATTCAAGTTCAACGAATTATCTTAACAGATACTGGAGTATATCGCAAAACGGTATAACAGATTTTTCATCATATGTAACATTACAATATTTGCCTGCCGACGTTGCAGGAACCGAAACAGATATCTGGACGGGCAAATACAACGGCGGCGGCACATGGACATTATTAAATAAGGCAAATACCGTTAACCATACATTAAGCGGCACTGTAACCGGATTCAGCGATTTTACGGGCGGTGAAGAATCTGCTCTGCCGGTTGGTTTATCATCTTTTACATCTTTAATTTCGGAAAGAAATGTTTTATTGAAATGGACAACTTTTTCGGAAATAAACAATGCAGGGTTTGAAATTCAAAGAGCAGCAGCAAAAAGTCAGCCTTACATTACGGACGAATTCAAAAAAACCGGATATATAAAAGGACAGGGAACGGCAAATACTCATACAGATTATACTTTTGAAGATAAGAAACTTTCAACAGGGAAGTATATGTACAGATTAAAACAGATTGATAATAACGGCAATTTTGAATATCATAATCTGTCCGCAACGGTTGAAATAGGAGTGCCGAATAGATTTAATATAAGTCAGAATTATCCGAATCCTTTTAATCCTTCAACCAGAATAGATTTTCAATTACCGATAGAAACGAATGTTTTAATCGCAGTCTATGATATTACCGGCAGAGAGATTGAAGTCCTGATTAATAATGAACACAAAAAAGCAGATTTTTATACCATAGTTTATAATGCCGGTAAACTGGCAAGCGGTATATACTTCTACAGGATTGTTACGGATAAGTTTGTTATGACGAAGAAAATGGTAGTAGTGAGATAAAATAACTTTATTATGTTTTCAATAAAAAGGGGGTGGGTGGAATCCCTTACAATTATGGTTACGCGCTAAACCCCGTCGGGGTTTAATGTTAATAGAACTGATTAAATTATAAAATAATGGCAAAACCTCAAGATTCATTGTTAAGAATTTCATTTACTTTTTTCTCAAGAAGTTTCTTGTCAGGCAAATACAGTTGATACCTCGATACAAAAATTTTATTGGATAATCCACCGGTTGCGTATTTCACGACAAACACATTTTTTTCCGCGGCAATTATAATACCAATTGGTTCATTATCGTCCTTGGAATTTTCTTCTTCTTTAAAATAATTAAGATATAAGTTCATTTGACCAATGTCTTGATGCTTTACTTTTCTGGTTTTTAAATCAATAAGCACAAAACACTTCAGAATTCTGTGATAAAAAACCAAGTCAACAAATAAATGCTGATTATCTATGGTTATTTTAAATTGACGCGCAACAAATGAAAAACCTTTCCCCAGTTCTAATAGAAACTGTTGTAATTTATCCATTAATTTTTTTTCAAGTTCTTTTTCTTTTATCATATCTTTTTCAGCTATGCCCAAGAACTCGAACACATAAGGATCTCGCACAACATCAGAGTGAACTTTTATTTCACTCCCTTTTTTAGCGAGGCTTAATATATTTTTTTTGTCTTTACTTAACGCTATTCTTTGAAATAAGGCAGAATTAATTTGCCGTTTCATTTCTCTGAAACTCCAACTATCATTAACACTTTGTATTTCATAAAAATATCTTTCAAGGTCATCTGTTAACGATATCAACTCTACATAATGGCTCCAACTTAATTTTCCGGACACTGTCTGGAATTTTGGATACTTTAAATAAAAAAGTCGACACGAATAAAGATTACTTTTGCTAAATCCCTTACCATATCTTAACTTCAAATCTTTAGAAAGATCTGATAATAATGCAATACCGTACTCAGCCTTTTCTTTTCCTTTTTGTTCGAACTCAATAATGTGTTTTCCAATTCCCCAGTTTGCTTTAACTAATTCAGTGTTAACAACTGTTATGGCGTTAAAACGTGCTGTTTGAATTGTAGAACCAATATCCTCTAGCAGCCTTTTATAATTTGTATTATTCTGCATAAATATGGTTTCTCGGTGTCCCCTATCCCTAAATTTCGTATATACCAAATACTACCTCGTCAGTTTCTCTAAAGAAGCCCTCAGTGCAATTGCCGCTTCTTTAGCTTCGTCAACACTGCACGTGCCGACTGACAATCTGAACCACGGCGATACTTTCGAGGCTCCGAATGCGTAAAACTGTACGAGAGCTATCTTCGCATCTTCAAGCACGTATCCGAGAACGTCGTCAACATCGCCGAGAACC
>JAPLFI010000217.1 GCA_026390755.1 Ignavibacteriota bacterium | reverse complement strand
TTAGACCCTGAGGAAATGCCTCTGCTGATTCTTGAAACCGGACGCGCACTGATTGACGACGCAGGCAGTTTGCTCGGTACTGTGATTGCCAATAAAAAACTTTCGGACGGCAGACGCTCGACGATAATGAATTTCGGTGTAAATATACTGTTTACCGCTTTCTGGTATGAGCATCAGATTAATCCTACGAAAGAATTTTCACAGCACTCAGAAACAACTACTCTGTACGGACCGCTGTGCATGAACATAGACCAGATTAGGGATTCCATCTCACTTCCGCCTTTAAAACGCGGGGATAACGTCGTGGTCAGCCGTATAGGCGCGTATAACATGACACAGTGGATGCAGTTTATTACACTCAGACCTAAAGTAGTTTTAATTGACATTAAAGGACATGTTCATATTATCCGAAATAACGAAACTAATAAAGATGTCACAATGCTTGAAACAGTCCCGAACCATCTTAAAAAAATAAAATAAAAACTTTTTCAGGAGAATTTTTTTGAGATTCATAAAGAGCATATTAAAAAGTTATTCTATAGTTTTCTTTTCAGATAAACTTTTCTTCGCGGGTTTACTGATGATAATATCTTTTTTTGATTATTTCGCGGGTTTTTGCGGACTGATATCGGTGATAACATCATTTGTTGTTGCCGAGAGCCTGGGATTTGATAAGATTAAAATTGAAAAAGGATATTACGGCTTTAATAGCCTGCTTGCAGGTCTTGGCATAGGATTACAATACGAAGCCAGCTGGGCAATTTTATTGATTGTAGTATTAGCGTCAATATTTGCTTTCTTCGTTACTATATCCCTTGAGGGTGTGCTCGGTAAGTATTTACTCCCCTATCTCAGTCTGCCGTTTTTAATAGCTTACTGGGTTGTTACACTTGAAGGACGTGATTTGTATTTTATGGGTTTAAGCGGACGCGGTGTTTATTTCTTAAATGATATGTATCTGCTGGGCGGGAACCGATTAATAAGCATTTATGAATGGTGGTCTAAAATAAATTTTATTTTTTCGCTGAAAATCTATTTTCTTTCTCTCGGAGCAATATTATTCCAATACAATGTAATCGCCGGAATTCTTATCGCAGGCGGTATTCTGTATTTTTCCCGTATTGCCTTTTCACTGTCGCTGATAGGTTTTTATTCCGCATTTTTTTTCTATCAGTTTCTTGAGATTAATATAACGGAAGCAAGCTATGCTTATATAGGATTTAATTACATTCTCTCTGCAATCGCAATCGGAGGATTTTTCCTTATTCCTTCATGGCGTTCTTATATCTGGGTACTCGTACTGATGCCCGTTACGGTGTTAATATCTTATGGATTCAGCAGTGTGTTTGCGCTTTTTCACCTGCATATTTATTCTTTACCGTTCAACATTATTGTTATACTTTTTCTTTTTGCGGTTAAATCAAGGGTACATAAAAAGGAAGGACTTTCAGAAGTCTATTTTCAGCAGAATTCACCCGAGAACAACCTGTATTCGTATCTCAACAATAATTTCCGCTTCCGGGATTTCAAGTACTACCCTCTACGTCTTCCTTTTTTTGGTGAATGGAGCGTGTCGCAGGCGCATAACGGAGAAATAACACATAAATTCAGATATAAACACGCATGGGATTTTGTAATCAGAGATTCCGAAAGAAATACATACAGGAATTACGGTCTGAAATTAGAGGATTACTATTGTTACAATAAAGCAATATTGTCTCCTGCGGATGGATATGTGGAAGAAATTATTGACGGAATTCCCGATAACAATATTGGTGACGTTAATTTAGAAAATAACTGGGGGAATACAATAATTATCAGGCACGGATACGGATTTTATTCGAAAATATGCCATATAAAACCGGCATCATTTAAAATATCCCAGGGCGAATGGATTAAAACCGGACAGATTATCGCCTCTTGCGGCAATTCGGGCAGGTCTCCCGAGCCGCATATCCATTTTCAACTGCAGGCTGTTCCTTTCATAAAAGGTGAAACAATTGATTATCCGTTCTCGCAATATATTCTGAAAACGCCATCCGGAGTAATATATAAAGCTAATAATAAACCGGAGCGGGGTGACGTGATATCGAATGTTGAAATAAATCCGGTCCTAAAAGAAGGATTTAATTTCATACCCGGGAAAGTTGTAAAATTTGAAACCGAATCAAAAGGAAAGAAAAAGATAGTAGAATGGGAAGTTTTCACTAATATTAACAATTCCTCTTATATTTACTGCTCTGATTCAAAATCTACGGCATACTTCAATAATGACGGACGTGTTTTTTATTTTTATGATTTTGCCGGCAGTAAGAAATCTCTTCTCTACTATTTCTTCCTCGCGGCATATAAAGTACCGCTCGGATATTATCAGGATATGAATGTAGGCGATACACCTGCACTGAACCTTGTTTACAGCAAAGCCGGACTTTTTGTTCAGGATTTTGTATCGCCGTTTTTCGTTTTCCTGAAATCAGTATTTAAAGTAACTTATACAGATATTGACGATATGCTCCATACAAACCGCATAACACTCAGCTCGGGTATTGAAAACCATTTTTTAAACCGGCGCACCGGACGCATGGATTTCACTATAGCCCTGTCAAGAAACGGAATAGATAAAATCGAAATTACATTAAAAAATAAAATAATTACGGCAAATTGCATATTAGAACAATAATTATATTACTTCTGATGCTGGCATCCATACCTGCCGCAGCGCAGGTGAAGCCTGACGCAATAGAAGTTGACGCTAAAACGTATGACCTGTACTTGAAAGCAAAGTGGGGTGAACTGATAACCGAAGGAGATAAGGCGATTGACGCCGGAATTGATTTCTACTTCCTCAGGATGCGTATGGGTATCGCTTATTATACACAGAAAAATTATATGTCAGCGGCAGTACACTTTGAACGGGCGCTTGAATTTTCTCCGAAGGAAACGGATGCTCTTGAATATATGTACTGGAGCCTGGTTTTTTCGGGACGGGATAAAGAAGCCCGGTCGCTGACGGAAGATATGCCAAAAAAGCTGATAACAAAAATCGGCGCAAAGCCGGACAGGTTATTTGAAGGAGTGTATATTGAAGTAGGAGGAACATTTAACGGTGACTACGATAAGCAGAATAAAGGCGGCTTCGGCAGTGACACCGTGATTTACGAACAACAAAAACCAGATAAAAACACGAGTTATGTCAGCCTTAACCTTATAAGCAATCCGCTGAAAAGGTTAACGATATTTCAGGGATATAATAATATCAATATTACAAGTACAAGAAAATTTTTATCTATCGGTAACCAACCTGCAGATTTTGATGTAAGTACAAAACAAAATGAATATTATTTGAATGCGGGGTACTATGCGGGCTCGGGTTTTACTATCAGCGGAATATTTCATTATCTAAACGTAAAGGTAGATGATGTTTCAGCCAGCGTTAATACACAAACCGGAAGTATAACCTATTCCGGCTTTTCAACTACTCTTAACAACTATGTAGGACTGCTGTCAATAGGAAAATCAATCAACCATTTCAGATTTATTCTCGGTAACTCATACTCAAATCTGAATAACGCGAAACAAATACAAAACGGGCTCACAATTGTATATTTCCCCCTCGGCAACCTTGATTTATACAGCGTTACTGATTTAACACTTCATTCGGAGAAGAAAGATGATGTTACAGGAAATCCGCCGGGTACTTTTATTTCAAGGGGATTAATCAAACAAAAAATCGGATTTAAAGCGGCAGACAAACTCTGGCTTGAAGGATTTTATTTCTTCGGCAACGGTGTAAATTTTCACGAAGATAATGCATTTGTCGTTTTTAATACGGAGAATATAATAAATAACAGATTTGGATTTAATATAATTTCGCCGATAAGCCCGAAAATTGAACTTTCACTAAGGTATCAATATTATAAACAGGAAGTGCCTGAACTTGTATATGATACACCATCATCATATAACTATTTATATAAAACCAACTCATTTCATAAAATTATCGGGAGTATAAAATGGACATTCTAAAAAAAATAAAAATAACTGCCTCAGCAAAAAGTTCTGCCGTCATAGTGCTGTTAATTGTTTCACAAATGTTTTTACCGCAAATCAACGCGCAAACTCAGAACATTACAGCAAGCGGGCAAAAAAAAGTTCTGAGCTATGCTCCGGGCGATGATGTAAGATCCGCGTTCAAAGAGAGTTACAGGCTGGAAGCAAAAGGCCGCATCGGAAGTGCAATAGATGTGATAAAGAAAATTTACAATAAGAACAGTTACGAAATTAACCTTCGCCTCGGTTATCTCAGCAACCTTAAAGGGCAGTATTCCGAATCAATTTATTATTACTCAACGGCAATAAGCATTTTGCCGTTATCTGTCGAAGCGCGCCTCGGACTGGCAAATCCCGTAGCCGCTATTGAGGACTGGACAACACTTGAAAACAATTATAACGACATTCTGAAGATAGACCCTAACAACTCGCAGGTGAACTATAAACTTGGTATGATGTTCTATTACCGGGCTGATTATAACGGCGCTTTCAAATACATAGAGAAAACCGTTAATCTGTATCCTTTCGATTACTATTCGGTTTTAATGCTTGCATGGACAAACTTTAATCTCGGTAAGGCGCGTGAAGCGGAAGTTCTGTTTAATAAGGTTTTATTGATTTCCCCTGACGATGCCTCCGCGCTTGAAGGACTCGGATTGCTCAGGAAGTAACGAAAAATAAAGAGAACGGGCTGTCCCAAAAGTCTTATGGGACAGCCCGTTCCTGATTTAAATAAAATTACATTCCGAATCCAACTCCCGCATTATATATCGGATGCCATTCATTGCCGTATGGTGATTGACTATCATGCAGTACATCAACTTTTACTTGAAAAGTAAGGAATACTTTCGGATTAATATAGTAGTTTAATCCCGCTCCCGCGAATATGAAAGGTACGGCTTTGTTCGTATAAGATGAATATGCGGAGTAAACACTATAAGAACCAAGCGACGGTTCAAGTAAAAAAAACAGCTCTTTAATCGGATAATAACGGGCAAACAAACTTCCGCCGTACATATTTGACTGAGTTTCTACAGTGTATCTGTTATCCCATGCATGAGCATAAGATATTTGCGCGCCTACGTGAAACTGCGGCGAAATTTTATAGCCGACAAGGGGTGAGAGCCCGACGTAAGAATAATTTCCGAATGAAAGATTTATATCACCGCCAAAGTACCACGGATTCTGTTTTGCAGCAATTTCCTGCCGGAAAAATTTGTCGGCGGCAATGTCGGTAATGTTTTTTCCGTCAACAGAAATATCATTCTCCGGTTTGTCCTGCGCTAAAGAAAATGCGGAAAAAATCGTCAGAATTCCCAAGATAATAAAGAACTGCCTCATAATGTTTTGGTTTAAGTTAAATAAATATCCCGTAAATATAAATGAAACTGCTTATTATTGCAATAATATTCAATTATCACTCAATAATAATTTCGTCATTATAAAAAAGCTTTGTATATTTATTCTGGTATTGACACAATCTAATAAGTAAATTACATTGTAGAAATAACCATATTCTTGTGTTTTTTCCCATTTTTTAAAAACAAAAAAAGAAAGGCGCTATCATGAAGAAAATTAAATTACTTTTTTTAATTCCCGTGTTAATCTGGATTATGGTTTTCTGTGAATCAGGTTTCTCTCAGTGGACGATATCGGGTTCTATTCCGTTAACAGGTACACTGTGGCCGAGCGTGTCAGTCGTGAATGCGAACGTAGCCTGGATAGCCGGCGGCGTTAGCACTCCCATGGTTTTCAGGACAATAAACGGCGGAGTGAACTGGACAACAATACCAGTAAGCGGACTACCCGTGAAAGCATTGATGTGCATCTGGGGTATTGACTCTCTTACGGCTTACGTCGGTGACGGCGGCGACGCTGCAGGTACAACAGGCGGAGATGCCTCTATTTCAAAAACAACTAACGGAGGTTTGAACTGGACTACAATTTTTCACACAGGCGGAACAGCTGGGTTTTTTAACGGTTTAATCTTTTCAAGAAAAACCCCGTCATTTGGTTTTGCGGAAAGCGACCCGCAGGGCGGAGCCGGTACTGCTTATTATGTGCAAAAAACTACAAACGGAGGCGCTAACTGGACTCTCACAAATCCGCCCGGACTTGTCGGAGAATCCTCTGCCCAGAATTCTTTAATTGCAATTGATAATCAGTTTTATGGGTATGGACTTAACGCAACGGCAAGAGCTTATCTTACGAGTAACGGAGGAACTAACTGGTACACCGGGACACTCGGAATAACGGGAACTTTTACGGCTGCATTAGCTTTTAACGACAATAAACTTAATGGTATAGCGGCAACAAGTACTTCACATCCGAATATTGCAAGAACTACAAACGGCGGAACAACATGGAGCAGTGTTTCGGTAGGAGGATCGGGAACTTCCACACTCGCATCAATGAAATGGATACAAAATTCCAATACTTGTTATTATGTAGCTACAATGACATCTGCCGCAGGAATATACAGGAGTACTAATTCCGGTTTAAACTGGTCTGTTATGACAGCTCCGGCAGGGCAGACGGGTTACTCTCACTTCGATTTCGCACTGACCGGCAACACAGTGACCGGTTTCGCAATCGGCGCTTCGGGTATAGTTCTTAAGCTGTCCGAGACGGTTACGTTAACTCCTTCGGAGGGAAACATAATTCCTGCGGAATATAAGCTTGCGCAGAATTATCCTAATCCGTTTAATCCGGTAACAAAGATAGGATATTCAATTCCAAAATCCGGATATGTTACTATATCAGTACATGATATACTCGGCAAGGAAGTTGCCGTTATAGTAAATGAGTACAAGAACGCCGGAAGTTTTACTGTGGAATTTGACGCTGTAAAACTTACAAGCGGAGTATATTTCTATAAAATTATCTCAGGGAACTTCTCGGATACTAAGAAAATGATGGTGCTGAAATAAAATTAATGCAATATAATTTAAAGGGCGGATTACTTCGCCCTTTTTTTTATACTTTTTGGTTTAAACATAAAAAAAGCCGGCTGTATATTAGCCGGCTGCAAGTAGTAAAAAAGTTTATTTAAAATTTAACACCTGTAACATAGCTAATATTTCCTGCCCAGTCAATACATTTTCGCTTTACTGACCGGGAAAGATATTTCAAAAATCAGAACAACTTCGCCGACAGGTCAACAACGCGGCAGGAATAACCCCACTCATTGTCATACCAGCCGATTACCTTTACAAGGTTTCCGAATGCCATTGTTGATAAAGCATCAAATATACATGAATGGTCGTTGTCAATAATATCGGATGAAACGATCGGGTCTTCAGTATATTCAAGAATACCTTTTAACGGTCCCTCCGCGGCTTTTTTCATCGCAGAGTTCACTTCCTCTTTTGTGACGTCTCTGTTCAGTTCAACAGTAAAATCTGTAATTGAACCATCCGGTGTAGGAACGCGAAGCGAGAATCCATCGAGTTTTCCTTTCAGATGCGGAATAACTTTCCCTACGGCTTTCGCGGCTCCCGTCGTAGTCGGGATAATATTTATTGCACCGGCGCGGGCGCGGCGCAGGTCTTTATGCGGCTGGTCGAGCATTACCTGATCATTCGTATATGAATGGATAGTGTTCATAAACCCTTTTATTATACCGAAATTTTCATCGAGTACTTTAACCATCGGCGCGAGACAGTTTGTCGTGCATGAAGCGTTTGAAATTATCTTATGCTCAGGTTTTATATCAGCATCGTTAACGCCAATAACTATCATTGCATCAAGGTCATCTTTCGGAGGCGCTGTCAGTATAACTTTCTTTGCGCCGGCTGTCAGGTGCATTGCAAGTTTTTCCTTTGTTGTAAATACACCTGTGGATTCTATTACCAGGTCAACGCCTTTCTTATCCCATCCGAGTTTAGTCGGATCTTTTTCTGCAGTGATAAGTATCGCTTCGCCGTTTAGCGTAAATCCCGTTTCAGTTGCTTTAAGCTCCCCCGGATATTTACCGTGTACTGAATCATATTTTAACAGATGAGTCAGTGTTTTAGGGTCTGTCAGGTCATTGATAGCTACTATATCAAACCCGCCTTTTTCCATCATGCGCCTGAAAACCAATCGTCCAATTCTACCGAATCCGTTTATACCAACTTTTATTGCCATTTTACCTCCGTTTTTGTATTGTTTTGATAAAAACTTACCTTTTATTTGTGAATTTAGCTAAATAGTGCAATAAATTCAATTAAAAAATTAGTATGACATAAATTGATTTTAGAAGTTTGTTTAACTATATTTACTTTTGCTCAACTTCAAATTCAATATAAATTTAACGTTTTATTTTTTAGCATGGCTACTACATCAGACTTAAAGAACGGTATAATTATCAATTATAACGGTGAATTGCACCAAATATTGCAGGCTGAACATCGCACTCCGGGAAATCTGAGAGCTTTTTATCAGGTTAAAATGCGAAATCTGAGAAACGGGAAAATGATTGAAAACCGTTTCCGTTCAGGCGAGGAGATTCAAATTGAGCGCCTTGAATCGAAAGATTTTCAGTTTTTATATAAAGAAAATACTCAGTTTTATTTTATGGAAAATGAAACTTATGAGCAAATGCACCTGAATGATGACATTGTCGGCGATACAGGAGACTTACTTAAACCCGGTCAGGAAGTTCAAATAATGTTTCATAACAATAAACCTTTATCGCTTGAATTGCCGCCGCACGTTTTTCTGAAAGTTACGGAGGCTATGCCCGCAGTGAAAGGCAATACTTCCAATAACGCAACGAAGCCGGTAACTCTTGAAACCGGCGCGGTTATTAACGTTCCTCTCTTTATAGAGGAAGGCGATTCACTCAGAATTGACATTCGAACCAGAGAATACATTGAAAGGGTAAAACAATAAAATTATTAATTAAACTACAAATTAATGAAAATGGACCTTAATTATCTAAAGAAACTGATAAAAATGCTCGATACGAGCGAACTTGCCGAAATAGAGATTGAAGAAGAAGGAACCAAGATAAGGCTTTCAAAACCTCGTCCCAAAATGGTCGCAAGCTTGCCCGTACAGGCAGTTCAGCCTGCTCAGCCTGTTCCTCAGCAGGTACTTACTGAGGCAGAAGTATCGAAGAACTTAATAAAGATGCAGGAAAATATTGAGACAAAAAATGAGAATATTTCAGAGATTCGTTCGCCGATGGTCGGTACTTATTATTCATCGCCGTCTCCTGATGCCGAAGCCTACGTTAAAACAGGTGACAGTATAAAAGCCGGCGCAGTAATCTGCATTATTGAAGCAATGAAGCTGATGAATGAGATAGAATGTGAGATATCGGGAAAGATTGTAAAGATTTTGGTTGAAAACGGACATGCAGTTGAATATGACCAGCCATTGTTCCTGATTGAAAAGGATTAAGTACAGGACGCAGAGCTCAGAGTTCGGAAAATAAGGAATAACAGACCGATTAATTCACATTCAAAAACGACAGACAATGTTTAATAAAATATTAATTGCCAACAGGGGCGAAGTTGCTTTAAGGATTATAAGAACCTGTAAAGAAATGGGCATAAAAACTGTTGCCGTATATTCTACTGCGGACAGGAATTCCCTTCATGTCCGTTTTGCCGATGAAGCAGTATGCATCGGACCGGCGTCAGCATCACAAAGTTATCTGAATATACCGCGGATAATATCCGCAGGAGAGATTACAAATGCGGATGCTATACATCCCGGATACGGCTTCCTTGCCGAGAATGCGGAGTTTGCTGAAATATGCAACGATTCAAATATGATTTTTATCGGACCTACGCCGGAAATGATGAGCCGTATGGGCGATAAAGCTGTAGCAAAGGAACTTATGAAAAAGATTGGTGTTCCTGTTGTTGAAGGCAGTGAGGGAAAGTTTACGGAATATGAAGAAGCGAAAGAAATTGCTTCAAAGATCGGATACCCGATTATTCTGAAAGCATCTGCCGGAGGAGGCGGAAAGGGTATGCGGATAGTCAGGGAAGAAAGTCATCTTGAAGCGGCGCTTGATATTACAAAAGCGGAAGCTTTATCGGCTTTTGGCGTTGATTCGATGTATCTCGAAAAACTAATAGAAAATCCCCATCATGTCGAATTTCAGATTATCGGAGATAAATTCGGAAATATTGTTCATGCAGGAGAAAGAGACTGCACAATTCAGAGAAGACACCAGAAGTTAATTGAAGAATGTCCGTCGCCCTATCTTGACGAAGATTTAAGAGAAAGAATGGCGCAAGCCGCGATAAACGCGGCAAAATCGGTGAACTATGAAAGCCTTGGGACGGTTGAGTTTCTTGTTGACAAAGATAAAAATTTCTATTTCATGGAAATGAATACAAGGATGCAGGTGGAACACCCGATTACCGAAGCAGTCGTAAACATTGACCTTATTAAAGAGCAAATATGCATAGCGGCAGGAGAAAAAATTTCACGCAAGAAATTCAAGTTCTTCGGACATTCAATTGAGTGCCGGATTAATGCAGAGGATACCGAATTAAATTTTAAGCCCTGTCCGGGATTAATAACTGCATTTAACGCACCGGGAGGAAACGGTGTGAGAGTTGACACTCATTGCTATGCAGGATATCATATTCCATCGAATTATGATTCGATGATAGGAAAACTGATAGTAATAGGCGTCACAAGAGAAGAAGCTATCAAGAGAATGCTGAGAGCGCTTGATGAATTTATAGTAGAAGGCGTAAAAACGACAATTCCCCTTTTCCAGAAAATCTTAACGGACAAAAATTTTGTTGCGTATAATTATGATACAAACTATCTTGAAAAGAGAGAGGAAATTGAAGTATAAAGCTATGCAGTCAGGGCTTTTCCGGATATCAGCTTTGTTAATAGTTTTTTTAATTGCAATATTATTTAATGCCGGTACTGCTATTAATCAACCGAAGGATTCACTGAGGAAGGATTCACTGAGGAAGGATTCACTGAGGAAGGATTCACTGAGGAAGGATTCACTGAGGGATACTACGAAGATTAATCCGGTGCAGATTGATACATCGAAAATTCTCAACCAGATTGATACATCGAGAACTTTAATAAAAGTTGACTCAATAACAACGGCAGTTAAGGAAAACACTCTGACTAATACAAAGCTGTTTATTTACATTTTTATTACGCTTGGAGGACTCGGGCTGTTCTATTTTATTTTTGTACAGACGCTTTTTAAGACTTTTCACAAAGCGCGCTCCACGCGGCAATCTCTTATGCTGAGCTGGGATTTGTTTTTTATCGTTTCTATTGTTTGGGTTTTCATCGTATGGGGAATCGCTGCGGGAATGTGGAGTTCGGGGGCATTTATGACGGTTTTGATTTTCTTATTTATAATTAGTTTAATATTAAGTTTAATAGCAGTAAAAAGTAAATAGACAGAAATTATGCAGAAAAAAGCTCTTGCAAAATACGCTTTGATTCTCGGCGCTTCGAGTGGATTTGGGAAAGCAATATCTCTGGCACTTGCAAGAGACGGCGTAAATATTATCGGTGTACATCTTGACCGCTCAACCACAATGCCGGGCGTTGAAGAGGAAAAAGCCGAAATTAAGGCGGCAGGGGTTGATGCTCATTTTTTTAATATTAATGCCGCAGACCCGAATAAGCGCAAGGAAGTTCTGGAAACTGTTGTTAATATCTTCAGGGAAAAAGAAAACCCGACCATAAAAGTTCTTGTACACTCGCTCGCATTTGGTTCTTTAAGGAAATTTATTGACGATGATCCGAATAATCAAATGAATCAGAAGCAAATGGAAATGACGATTGACGTTATGGCTAACTCTCTCGTTTACTGGACTCAGGATATAATAACACGCGACCTTATGAAACCCGGAGGAAAGATTTTCGCGATGACTTCTTCAGGCGGCTCACGGGTTATTGAATTTTATGGCGCTGTATCAGCGGCTAAAGCGGCACTCGAATCCCACGTACGCCAGTTAGCGCTTGAGCTCGGATATAAAGAAATCGGAGTAAATGCAGTGCTCGCAGGTGTAACCGATACCCCTGCTTTAAGAAAAATACCAAAAAACGATAAGATTATTCAAAACGCTCTGGATAGAAATCCGCAGGGGCGTTTGACAATGCCGGAAGATATTGCGAATTTTATTATTGATAATTATAAACGCGATTCGCACTGGATGACAGGCTCAGTTATACACGTTGACGGCGGAGAAACTATAAGCGGATTCTGATAAAATATGACAGACCCATTTTCAATACCGGATTCTAAAAATAAACCGGTAAACATAGAGCCGGCAACAACCGGTAAAGGCTCACTCGAGCTGAAAACTCAGGTATTTATGCCGACAATTCTGATTGGACTTGGCGGAACAGGAAAAGAGGTTCTGCTCAGAATCAGAAGGCAGTTTGTTGAGAAATACGGTTCCCTGAATGACTTTCCGATTACTTCATATCTGTACATTGATACGGATAATGCTCCGCCGGAAGAAAGCGGTATAGCACGAAACCGTGATTACCTGATTAATGAAATTGATTTTAAACCGTCTGAAAAAATTTTTAATCCCGTTAACCCCGCCGATTATATTCAAAGAATCAGCGATCTGCCGCATATAAAATCCTGGTTAAATACTACGGGTGAAATAGGAAAACTTGGGACAATGAATACCGGCGCCGGTCAGATACGTCCAGCCGCAAGGCTCGCGCTTTTTCATGATTTTGATGAAATAACACAAAAGTTAGCATCAGCAAAATCTTCTATAACAGACTCGCGTTCAATTAACCTTGTAAAGGAAAAACATAAGATTAAAAATGTAAATACCGAAAAAATCAATGTTTACGTTATTACTTCTGTTAGCGGAGGAACGGGCTCCGGTATGTTTATTGACTTTGGTTTTTTGGTAAGACACCTTTTCCGGAATCAGGCAATTTCATCAGGATATGTAATTCTGCCAAAGATTTTTCAGGGCTACGGTAAGGAGCGGGTTTTCGCAAATGGCTATGCCGGACTGATGGAACTTGAGCATTATAATCTGAAAAATGGTTTTAATGTATCCTGGAAGAAACATGAACCCCAGTCT
>JAPLFI010000414.1 GCA_026390755.1 Ignavibacteriota bacterium | reverse complement strand
TATAACCGGCTTTATAAATTTCGGTTATTAAATCGGAGGTTGTGAGTTTTGATTTGTAAATCAGTTCGGTTAAATAAAATTGATTGTCGTAAATGCCGATTTGAATGAGAGCTGAAGGATTATTGAAACCAAAATCCAGACCGTAGATTTCTTCCTGAAAATAAGCAGGATATTCTTTCAGGATTTCGAAAGGATTATATATAACGGAATGTTTTATTCCCCACTCCCCTTTTGCGTATATCTTATAATATTCCGGGTCCTGGTCTTTTAGTCCTTCGAGTACGTTATAATATTCCTCGTCAATAAACTTATTATCTTTGTAAGTAGTTTTGAGCTTAATGCTGTTTTTAAGCTGAACGGTATTGAGCCAATGAAGAGCATCAATAGGATTGAAAGTCATAATGATTTGCTTGTAATATTCAGATTTACCTCTCAGGCGCAAATCAATTTGCCGAAAATCTTTTAAATGCAGTTCCGTGGATTCCTCAATCCAAACGGAAGTGATACCGTAAATAGATTTGATTTTCTCCGGATCATCCATACCGGCAGAAATGAATGAATTACCGTTTAACTTACAAATAATCGTTAAATCAGATTCCCGGATATAAAAGAATTCATTCAGCTTTGCATTATCAATAAGACTTTTGAGCAGGCTGAACTGAGACCCGCGAATAGTTCTTGCAACTTTCCGGATTAAAAGAAACTTATGATTAGATTCTTTCAGGCAGCGGATTAAGAGCTTCTGTGCGGCGAAAACAGACTTACCAGAGCCGGCACCGCCAAATAAAAGTAAATACCGGCAAGAGTTATTAAGGAAAGGAATATAAACATCATTAAAAGAAGATAGAGGAACATCGAAAGAAATATTTTGATTAAAAATCTGCACATTTACTGATAATAATCTCTAACGAATAATTTCAAATAATTATACAAAAGACGTTTATTATTTTTCTCTTTAATTTCTTTGAGTTTTTCAAACAAAGGATGAGAATGGTCAAAGTTGATTTGATTAAGAAAAATAATTTCAAATTCTTTAGTTTGAACTTCATAAAATCTTTCGAGTTCGTTTGCATCAGTGATATCCGAAAGAGGAGTAAGGCATAAGTTATCAGGAGAATTATTACAGCGGTCGTTATCATTATGCTTAATTAAAAATCTATCCGGATTGATTTTAAAAAAAGCAGAAGCGACGAGTTTATGTATATGGAAACCGAAACGGTTACTATTTTTGATAATAAAAACCATTAAATATTTCGAATAAGGATAGCGGATTTCACTAAGCTGTTTATATTTTTTATAGACAAAAGAATAAATACGACCGTCCTGACCGGCGAAATAATTCGGGAAATAGGGAATAATTTTATAAAATTCTTCATTCTTCATTTAGCAAGGAAAAATAATAAAGCCCAGAGCGCCGAAACAACTCCGGATGTAATTAAAACCGTTGGTAATAAATTCGAATTATTATTGGCAACATGACTGAGAGAATCGAGTAAGTTTAAATAACGACGGTTTTCTTTGTAAAGGAATTCAAAGTCATTATAAAGCCGTTCCGATATATTTAGCTGAATCAGATAAGATTCTTTGTAAAAGATACCTTTATTGACTGCGTCACCGATTATACGGAGCGTGTCTTGCTGTGTCTGTGGTTTTTGAACTGTCTGAGAGAAGCTCGCGTGAACGATTATAAATGTAAGAAAGCACGAGACTATCAGGTACAGAATGAAAATAATTAGATTCTTTTTCATAATTATTTTTAATTAAAGTTTTTTGATTTTCATAGACTTTTAAGGTTTCGTGATGAGTATAATAAAAGCGTTCGAGAGTATCACGAATAACGAGGAAATCGCGGGTGGCAGATTTCTTTAAGTTGTAGCCGACCACGAGACCGATGATCATGATAATCACGACAGATAATATTATTTGTTTATAGTTTAGGTTTACCATGTTTTTAAGTGTTAAGTGTTAAGTGTTAAGTGTTAAGTGTTAAGTGTTAAGTGTTAAGAACAATTAAAGAGCAAGAGCATGTGACACAGAGAACACAGAGGAAACACAGAGTTTCACTGAGAAAGAACTTTTGAGAATAAGAGCAAGAGCAAAGAACAGTGTTAAGTGTTAAGTGAAAGAACAAAGAACAAGAACGTTTTTTTTAATAAGAGCAAAGAGCTAAGAGCAAAGAGCAAGAACAGTGTTAAGTGATTAAGTTGTATCATTCATATATATTCCGGAGTTTAGCGATTGTTTTGGGACCGACGTCACCGTCAGGAACGAGATTATTATCCTGCTGGAATGAAACGACCTGAGCAGTAACGAAATTTCTGAAATTCGGCTGTAATGATACGGGTATCAATTGGAAATGGCATGCTTCCCATGTTAAATGAATTAATTCTGCTGATGTTGCAAGTTCCTGCAGAAGAGGATAGTTAAGTTTATCCCATGACACGAATTCGCCTTTATCCTGAATGCCGTCATTATCTCTATCGTCGAGATACACGAGGTCGGCGGCGATGCCGAAGAAATGCATTCCGTACTTGCGAATTTTAGGACTGTTTCGCTTGAAATAAATCCGCTGGAGTTTTCGTAAATGAATACGGTGTGGTCGTAATCGTATTTATTGTATTCTGTTTTCACAGAATTAATTTTATCGAGAAACGGAGGATAGAGTAAATCAGGGTCTTTACATTCGCCAGGATAAAAGAATTTATCGGACAGACAGATTTTTGAAAAGAAATGTGAGATATACTCTTCCAGGTCGAAATAATTGAAAACAGGGTTTTGATTTGTTAGAGTAATCATGGTTTTTAATTTTTATTTTCAGAAAATGATTGAATTGCTTTACCGCCGAAACCAACACCAACGAGAACAGAAATAAGAGTAACAAGAGGATTGACGAAGGTGTTTTCGGGTTTGAATATAACGAGATAGATAACAACAGCGGTTATGATTAGCGCGGCGATTATCACAAGGAACGTGAGCAGGCGCATCATTGACTCGGGAGTACCATGTTTGAAATATTCTTTGAACATAAGGTTATAATTTAATTATTAATAATTTACCACGGAGACACGAAGGGCACAAAGAAACACAGAGAGCTTTTGAGAATAAAAGATAAGAGATAAGAGCCCCGATAAAGAGAATCGGGATTTCGCTTCGCTCAACATTCATAAATAATATTTTTAATATTACCTGTAACATTTTTTATGTTATGAGTTTTAGAATTATGTCTTTGATTGAAATGCCAAAAGCGAATAAGACGAATAAGATAAAAACGGAAAAGAATATCTTATACAAACGGTATTTCTTGCAAAGTATATGAAACCTCGTGAAGTCGCGTAAAACAATTGACGATTCCCAGAGTTCGCCGAGTATATGCTGAACCGGCAAAGTTTTAGTATCTCCATTTTTAACTGTAATGTTTTGTAATTTTGCAATATCCGATGATATTTTTTTTACTTCTGCGACTAAATCTGTGTGATAAGGACATTCCATAATGTTAAAATTTTATAACAAAAATAGCAATAAAGAAAAATAAATATTTATATATTGCGAATAACATAATCAGGCTGTTTTAAACGATTATTTTTACTAACAATAACATTGTTTCGCAGGCGAACACCAATTTTTTTTTGTGTGTTTTTTCTTTAAAGCACGTTCACTCTGCTTATTAATAGCAGTATAAATATCAGCCATTATTGACACCTCTAAATTTCATTTCTGTTATTTTCGAATCATCAGAAGAAATACCGCCGAATAAACTTAACTGAACATCCGCAACATCGGATTCAGTTTTTTTAAGTTTACAGGCGAAACATAAAATATCGTCTTTGTTCCGTTTGAAGCTGAAAGAAACTGAATATTCAAAAGAGGATGACATTTTTAATTTCCTGCCGAAAATAAGTTTCAGAAAATCCTTAGCGGCAACGAATTCCTGTGAATCGGGATTGATGTTTTCTGTTTTGAATTTAGATTCTTCGTGTTTGCTGTGAGTTAAATTTTGTAAGAGACTCATTTTGTTTATGGTTTAATTTTTAAAAAAGAGATTCTTGTTTATTTTGAATTATTCCGTATTTCTGTTTGAATGTGTAAATAGTTTCAAATAATGAAGTTGCACGCGATTCGAGATTAAGAAGTGTGCTTTTAAATTCTTCGTAATTTCTTGCTAAGAAATACCCATACGGGCACATGCCAATAGGAATACCGTCGCGCCTGGCTTCCTTAACAGCTTGGCGAACTACTTCACCGGTAGTATTAGCAAAGAACAGTGTTAAGTGTTAAGTGTTAAGTGTTAAGTGTTAAGAACAATTAAAGAGCAAGAGCTTTTGAGAATAAGAGCAAGAGCAAAGAACAGTGTTAAGTGTTAAGTGTTAAGTTTTAAGTGTTAAGAACAATTAAAGAGCAAGAGCTTTTGAGAATAAGAGCAAGAGCAAAGAACAGTGTTAAGTGTTTAAAAATGATTTAATAAATTTTATAGTGCTATTAGGAAATGAATTAGTGTTAATCATCCATTTGCAATAATCTTTTTGAGATGACAGCAGTTCACCTTTGTGTTTACCGAAATTAAAGAGCGGTTGTTTATTTTCGTTGTAAATGATTAAACCGGCAAGGTCGGCAAAATTGGAATCCGACAGGAAATTTAAATCATCAAATTCTTTATGAACTTTTGACATAGCATCAAATAAATCGGCTGTAGCCGTTGCATCAGACAGGGCATCGTGGCTGAGAAATTTATAATTCGGGATGTATTTTTTGACTGACGCTGTAAGTGTACGAGGATTAAGCTTATGCACGACAGACATGACATCGAGAATCGCAATGAAATCAGGAAATTCCATATCAACCCGGTGGAATTCCCGCTCAAGGATAGGAATATCAAAACCACGGATATTGAAACCTGCTAAGTAAACATCCGTTAAGAAAGAACGGATGCTAAAAGCGAAATTAGCAAAGGCGGGTTGATTCATAACCATTTGATTTGTGATTCCGTGCACTTCAGTTGCTTTCGGGTCAATCAGGATACCGGGATTAATGAGAAGATTCATTGTTGCAGTGGGAATATGGTTTCCGGGACCATAGACAGCGGCACCGAACTGGATAATTCGAGCATCCTGAATTGATAAGCCGGTTGTTTCGATATCGAAAAAAACGATTGGTTTATTTAGATTTAGCATGTGTTTAGTATTTAGTAGTTAGTAGTTGGTATTTATTGAGATTTAAATTTTATAGCAGATTTCTTTATTTGTTTCATCCATGCATTAGCACAAAAAAGCCAGTCAACCGGTTTCCCGTTATTCATCCAATTCTGAGCCTTGTTATGCTCAAAGAACTTAACAGCTTCATATTCCTCAAAGCCTTCTTTTTCAAACAAGGTTTTAACCTCGCTAAGGGTAAGTTTTCCATTCAACTTCAACTTCTTCTTTATTTCAACTTCATCTTCAACTTCAACTTCAACTTTTCGAATGATTATTTTTTTGTTTTCAGAAAAAAACAATGGTTTCGAACGATTCGAAAGGGTTTCAAAGGGTTCGGAAGAGTTTCGAACGGTTTCTAAGAATTTCGATTGATTTGGAAAAAGCTCGAGTGTATTCAAAGCGTTCGGAGCGGATTCATAGGATTCGAAATGGTTCGAAAGTGTTTCGAAGGATTGCAAGGAATATAGAATCAATCGTATATGATTAGGCCTTGATTCATAAAGAGACAGAGCGCCGGTAAACATATTTTTGTTGTAAGTCTGATTTTTTACGAAGTTGATAAGAATAATATATCCACCCGTAAAAATAATTTTATCATCCTGCTCAAATTTTTTCAGGATAGCCGAAACATCATCAGGCTCTAAGCCGGTATCAAAACAAATCCGGTGCGATGTAATCTCATACACACCGATAAGATTACAAAGTGAATTTGTGAGCAAATACAGAAACAGAAGTTTTTCTTTCTGATTTAAGCGGATAATATAAGTATCGTCCCAAAAATGGACATTAATACTTCTAAGTTTGTTTTTTATCATGGGCCAGCAGAGTAATAGAATGACGGAGGACGTCTGAAACAGTGATATTATTTGCTTTAGACGTATGTTGTTTAATAATTTTCAAAGCTTGCTTCGAGCAACGGAAATGCAGAGCAACATCGAATTTTTCTTTCTTCAGATTAAGTTTTGCCATTTTCAGTATTTAAGGTTTGAGAAATAAAATCATTAATAAACTTATCAACTTGGGATTCAAGTTGTTTGGATTTGATTAAAACGTCTTTTTCCCTGGTACGGAAATATTCTTTTTGAGTAGAGCGCATTTCGGAAACAACAGCAAGGAAGCCGTGTAAAAGTAAAACTGTAGTTTCATCAATTTGCATAAATTACAATTTATTTTTTTTAAAAAACCCGCCCGGCGTTGCGGCAGCGGATTTGATTTTTAAAAAACCCGCCCGGCAAGCGAAAACCGGACGGGAGCAAAGGAGAGCCGCAAAGCTCCCCCGTTAAACTGCTTTTTTAGTTTCTTCTTTCTTAAAGGAATTATTTTTAGAAACAAAATCCGTTCTTAAAATTTCAAGATGATACGGAGTTAAAGATTTATCATCGAGAATTTTTGATTGAATACTTGTTAATTCGGCTGTATTCTTAGCATTGTTTATATCAGACAGAAAAGATTTATAATTTGACAATGCGGCTTCGCCGGTATTGCACCATTGCAAAATTTGCTTGCCGGTTGCGTTCGTAATGACAAACGGGGGCTGATCGAGAAACAAACCTGTTCTGTCTTTTGTGGAAACAGCGAAATGAGATTTATCCAGGTCGAAAGACAGCAGGACTTCATAATCGAAACCCTCACGAGTGATAGAGCGCATACCGACTTTTTCAGGGGTTTGCTTACCGTTTTTTTCGACGAGAATATAATCCTGTTTCGCGCGGGAGGTACAAATAACGTGAATTCCGCAATTGATAATTGCCTCAATAAACCGGTTATGCAGGGGCGTCAACTTTGACCATCGGGCGAACTCGTTTTTTTCGGTGGCATGGTCTTTCATATCGAGAATACCGCCGACGCCTTCCCATTCATGCGAAATTGAATCAATAATAACGCATTCTATGCCGGATTTAACGCATAAATTGACAGCTTCGATATATCTTTGCGGGCTGTATGGCGGATCGAGGCGGAGAACATTATACTCGCCGAGGTGGCAATAAAGCTCACCTGAGCCGCGCTCTGTGTCAATCAGGGCAATTTTATCGAAAGATGCGATTCCGCTTGCGAGCAGGATAGCGGAATAGGTCTTGCCGCTTCCGGACGGACCGGAAAGCAGGACATTAATTTTAGCCTGTTTACGGCTGGCTTTTTTTAGATTCATTGTTTTTTTCCTTTGCTTTTTAATTTTAAATTTATTAAATAGAGTAGTAGCTTCGTAGTACAAACATAGCAGTAAAATACGAATATGTCAAGGCAAATAGTAAATAAAAAAAATTATATTAAAAAAAATAAAAGCGGGGTTAAAACAATGAAGAAAATAGTTAAAACTAAAGAGCCGAACGAAGTAAGCAAGAAAATAGTGAAAATAATGAAACAGCGCGGGATAAGCATGTATGCTATACAAAAAGCGACAGGAATATATGCAGGAACATTAGAAAAAGCCTTTAAACTGCCGGGAAGCTGGAGAACAGCAATAGGATTAATGAAGATAGCGGATTTTTTCGGAATGGATGTAAACGAATTATTACCGGGGGAACGTGTAAAATATTCGAAAGAGAAAAAGGACAGGATACAAATACTTGAAAATCGGGTAGAGGAGTTAACAAAAAAGCTAAAAGAGAAAGAGGATTATATAATAAGCATAAGAAAAGTTATGCGGCTTTAAGAAAAAAGTTATCGTTGTATATAATTTTGTATATAACAATAAAAGAGTGTAAGAATGTAACGTCGTAATATACTGATATTTGGTGATATAAGCCTGACACAGAAAAACGGTAATACGACTCTTAATCATCGGGTCGGGGGTTCGAGTCCCCCCGAGTGTACGAAAGGAAAGCCCT
>JAPLFI010000489.1 GCA_026390755.1 Ignavibacteriota bacterium | reverse complement strand
ATTTTTCGCGTATGACTTCAGGGATACATGGAGTTCCGTAACTCAAATCCGTTATAACGGCGCTTATTTTATACTGTTTTATGACAGGATTAACGGACAGGCTGTGTTATTAAATGAAGACATGACATTCCGGCGTTTATTTAATAACTGGAGAAAAACCTGGACGCATATTCTTGCTCATGACCTTGATTCCGACGGAGATGATGAACTGCTTTTTTTTGATATTTCGGCAGGGTTTGCCGAAATATGCGCTTTAGGAACGTATCTTGAACTTATACCAAAGGGTAATTACTCCGGACTCAGGAATACATGGAAGGATATTATTTGCCTCGACCAGAATAATGACCGCAAAAACGAATTCCTTTTTTATGATGCGAAGAACAGAACGGCGAACGTGTATAAAATTTCTCCAAATTCATCCGGAAATTATCGTCTGGACTCTTTATGGGGATCAACTTACTGGAAACATACGTGGAAAATCTTAAAAAAAATTACTTTCGCCGACGGGGGAAAAGGTGTCCTTGCGTATGACCCCTTTAATGATAATAAAAACGGACATATTTCTCTGTTCAGATATAATAATTCCCCAAGCTTTTTTACCGAAATTTATCTGAACGAGGATTACCCGAAGAATATAACAGCTATAGAATCGGGGAATTTCGGCGGCGGACTGCCAAACGGCGACATCCTGTTCTATATGCCGGAAAAAGGCGATTGTTTTTTTTTTTTTTCATGAAATACTAATTTAATCGCCGGTCCTGTTAATTTAGACTGGAGAAATTCATGGAATATTATTTCTGCCTTAAAGGCAGGAAACAGCCTGGATAATATTTTATTCTATGTATCTCCGAATAATACTCAGCTTACAGTAAAATCGTATGACGGCACAAATCAGGGAATACATCCGGATATTATTAAAGGACATGACGGTAAATATAAAATGGTATTTACTCCCTTTCCGTTCAGCGACGACGATTTTGAAAATCCGTCTGTTCTTGAAAGCACCGACGGATATAATTTTACGGAAATTCAGGGTGCGCGAAAGCCGTTAATAAATATGCCCCTGCCGCCCCCGAATTTCAGCAGGGCTTATAACAACGATCCTGATGTTTTATATGAAACGGGGAAATATTATATGGTTTATAATGAAACATTCGCCGTAAAAGATAAATTTTACCAGAATGTAAAAATGGTCGCTTTCGACAGTAATTTCTGCAATCCGGATTCAAATACTATACTGATTCAGCCAAATTATTTCCGTATCACTTTCTCTCCGTCTCTCATAAAGAATAACAACACTTATTATATGTTTTTTGTATCACGCACGGCGCAGAACACTCATAAGGTTAGTTTTATAAGCAATAAAAGCATAAGATACGGGTGGGATAAGCCGATAATTCAAAATGTCGTTTTTAACACTACTCAGGATTTTCAGCCCTGGCATCTGAATGTATTTAAGAACAATTTCGATGGTTATTATTATATGCTGATTACGGGAAAATATAAAATCGCAAGCTCAAAGAATAATGACCTGTATATTGCCCGCAGCCGCGACCTTACGAGGTGGACTCTCGCCCCCGAACCCCTTATGAGAAAAGAGAATTACGCCTGCTCACAAGTTTACCGCTCCGCCGGTATGTTTGAAAACAAAAACATGCTTACGCTCTGGTACTCTTTCTTCCTTAATAACGATGAAACAGGAATAAGCTATAGGAAATATATCTATGTTGACTCGAATACCTTTAACGGAAGACAGATCAACAACACAATAAACAGTGACGTAATTCAACTCGCTAATTATCCGAATCCGTTCAACGCAATGACAAGAATAAACTTTAACCTGCCGGGAAACGCAGTCGTTACGCTGAAAATTTATGACGTTCTGGGCAGGGAAGTGAAAAGACTGCTGAACTCCGAATACCGGCCTGCGGGAAATTATACAGCGGACTTTAACGGTAAATATTTCGCAAGCGGTGTTTATTATTGTAAAATTGTCATAACAGGGGAAGAAAATTTTACATCTATGCGCCGTATGGTTCTGATAAAATAACGACAAAAAAGCCCCTGAAGTCTTTCTGCCTCAGGGGCTTTTCAATTATACCTTTTCCCGATTAACTCTTTTTAACCGAATATTGAATCAAAGAAATTCTTATCCCTGCCGCCTTTATTTTTCGGATGAAAGCTTTCTGATTTAGACAATTCTTTCAATATTGATTTTTCTTTCGACGATATTTTCTTTGGTATGAATACATTCACCTGCACAAGCTGATCGCCGCGTCCGTAACTGTTGAGATGACGTATGCCTTTGTCTTTCATCCGCAATATACTGCCGGACTGCGT